>NZ_JBEZDO010000038.1:0-9003 GCF_040648355.1 Nonomuraea sp. NPDC049152
TCCGGGCCGTCCTGCAGAAACTGAACCTGCGCGACCGCGTGCACGCGGTGATCCACGCGTACGAGAACGGGCTTGTGGGTCGCAACGATCTGCCTGACTGAATTCCATCCTGCCGGGTGGTCCCGTCTCACCCCTTAGGGTGATGTCGGCCGGTGACGCCCGGCCTAGGTTCGACGTCGTGCATTTCCTACGTCTGCGCTTTCCTCGTGTGACCTCCCTCCTCGTCCTCGGCGGTGTGCTCGTCGCCGTGCTGCTCGGCTGGACAGCACCGGCCCATGCCACCGGCGAACGACTGGTCGACGACTACCGCTCCGTCTACGGTACGCCGGGTGTCGCGGCGGCCGTGATCGACGGGTCGTCGGTCGAGACGATCGTCCGCGGCCGGGACGGGGACGGCAACGCGGTGACGGCGCGGACACGGTTCCGGATCGCGTCGATGAGCAAGTCGATGACGGCTGCGGCGATCATGCTGCTGGTCGACCGCGACCGCATCTCCCTGGACGACCCGGTCGTCAAGGTCCTGCCCGACTTCAGGATGGCCGATCCGCGCTTCACCGGGATCACCGTGCGCCAGATCCTCAGCCACACCTCGGGGCTGTCGAACAGCACGAACAACGAGTACGTGTTCCCCCCTCCGCGCAGCGCGCAGGAAGTCGTGGCCGGGCTGGCCGACAAGACCCTGGCCGCCGATCCGGGCACCCGCTCGGAGTACCACAACACCAACTACTCGATCGCGGCGAGGATCGTCGAGGTGGTGTCGGGGAAGTCCTTCGACGCCTTCCTCCACGCCGAACTGTTCACGCCGCTGGGCATGACCGGCACCAGCTCGACGCTGGGGTGTTCTGATCGTGCCGAGGGCCTGCCGTCGGGGTACGAGGTCGTTCTCGGGGTTGGCGTCGCGGCACCGGAGATGCCGGGGATCTGCGTCGGCAACGGCGGGGTGATCTCGACCCTGGACGACATGGTGCGGTGGCTGCGGTTCAACCAGGGAACCTTCGGGGCGGGCCTGCTGAGTGCCGGCTGCCTGGCCGAGTTGCACACCGTCCAGCCGAAGGCCGGCGACTACGCCCTCGGCTGGCAGTCCCGCCCCGTCGCAGCAGACGCCCCGCCGTCGGTGATCGGCCACGGCGGAACACTGGCGACGTGGACAGGGGACATGGTCTTCTCGCCCAAGACCGGTGTGGCGGCCCTCGTCCTCACCAACAGCGGCGGCGATCCCAGCCTGCTCTCGACCAACCTTCTCGCCGAACGGATCGGGGCACCGGCAACGCCGATGAGCAACCCGCTCACCGTCGTGAACGCGGTCCTGCTCGGGCTCACGGTGGGGATGGCCGCGCTGCTGGTCACCGCGGCCGTCCGAGCGCGCCGCTGGGCCTCGCGACGCCGCGCGGCGCGCCGGCCGAGGCTGGTTCTGCGGCTCGTGCCCCTTGCCCTGGTGACGGTGCTGGGCGCGGTGCTGCCGACGCTGATCTGGGGGGCGTTCAGCTTCCAGTACTGGATCGTCACCGCCTGGCTGCTGCCGCTGCTGGCGCTCTTCTGCCTCAACTGCTGCGTGCTCGGGGCGGTCGCACTCGGCCGTCGCCTCTGGTGCTTCCGCCGCGCCGGTCAGGCGACCTTCGCACCGGTACGGCCGGCCATGGCGGACAGCTGACCTGGGCGGGAACCTGGCCGGAGCCGCCAAGGACTGAGGGTTCATGAGGCGTTGCCGGTCAGAGTCCGTCGTTCTCGGCCCAGTGGTTCTGCCAGCGCGGGTCGATGACCTCGGTGGTGGACTGGTAGCGGATGTCGGTGGACAGGCGGACCATTGCTGGTATGGCCATGATGATCGAGGGAATCGCGATCGTGCGCCGGCCCGCTCGCGATTTGGGCGGCCCGAGCTGCATAGTGCCGCCGTCGAGTTCGAGGAGCTGTTCGCGGACCTTGACCGTCCGCGCGGCTGACCGGCTGCCCCCTACCGTGAATGTTCCTTCGACCACGCGCGGTGCCGGGCTCTACCGATGCCAACGACCATGAGCGCGACGAATGCGAGCACGAAGAACGACAGAAGATGCCACATCGGCCAGGCCATTCTGGGCGCAGCGAACACAAAGCCTATTCCGGCTCCGAGCCACCCGATCTGGAAGCACCAGATCGCTGCCGCCACGCGGAACCAGATCGAGCGCTTGAACTCATCCACGCGGCGCAATCTTCCATGGAACTCCCACACCGGGCAAGAGCATTACGTATTCGAGTGGCTGGCGTGAGCCTGATCTTCCCGACCGCCACGTCCAGGCTTGCCCCATGGTGGATGAGGCAGACGGGAAGATCAGGAGGGAGGGTGCGCGCGTCGCGCAAGGAACAGCAGGTCGTCGGCTTGCCTCGTCGCGACCCAGCAACGAGAATCCATGATCTCTACCTGTCGCGAGGGCAACGAGGAATATCTGACATGACCGCGAACCCCTGCGTCTTTTGCAGAATCATTGAGAGGGACGAACCCTCTCAGACGATTTACGAAGACGATCACACGATTGCCTTTCTCAACGTCGCCCAAGTCACTAAAGGCCACACCTTGGTCGTGCCGAGAAAACATCACAGAGACCTCGCAGAGCTCCCGCCCGATGAGGCAGCACAGGTCATGCGTACCGCCGCTCATGTAGCTCGCCAACTCACCCGGACTCTTCAAGCGCCCGGCATCAACCTCTGGCATGCGAGCGGTGAAACCGCTTGGCAGAGCGTCTTCCACCTTCACGTCCACGTGGTCCCTCGCTTCACATTCACCGACTTGACGCCTCCGTGGACGGAGATCGAAGTCCCGGTTGAGTCACTCGCAGGTTTGGTAGAAGAAATCCGCAGGCGGGCTTGAGCACAGCGCAACCCGGAACCGCACGTGCCCGCCGCAAGGACGAGGACCGGGTGCGAATCTCTGATCGCGGCATGATCGACGTGCCATTAGCGTGCCATCAAGGGCGGTCAGCAGCGGTCAATCATGGTCACTCGCGGACCGTCCTCCGCGCGGGTCGAGGCCGTTGAGCCTGGAGATCGGGCCGATTTGCAAGCAGGATGTCAGGAGTTCGAATCTCTAGGCTCCACCCACAGAAAAGCCCAGGTCATCCGCCTGGGCTTTTGATCTTTATCGGGGCTGTTCCGGGGGTCGTGCTCGTTGCGTGCCCGATGGGTTCTTGAGTGCTCCTCTGGCGAGATCGTCGAGCGAGCCAGGCGCGGCGAGCCAATCGGCGCGAGGCCCGGACACGCCTGCCAAGTCGCCTGAACGTGATCGTGGGCGACACACCACGAAGGCCATCAGGGTCTCCACGTAGGTCAGGTCGTGCGAGGTGCTCGACTGCCAGCCGGGGGACCTGCTTCGTTACGTGGCCTTGCGGTCACTTTATGACGGGAGATCGAACTGACAGTCAGTCGGGATGGGCGTTCCCCTCGTCTGGTCCGCGACAACGTACGCGTCCGCGCGTGCATCCTGCTCATGCCTACGAACAGGCACTATCCATGATCCAAGAGTAATAGGGCCCTCGGTCGTCCCTTCCGGCCCGATGTCATCCAGTCGTCTGAAGCCCCATTAGGCACACATTGACCAGACCAATAGTGCATGTCCGAAATTTCGGAAGCTGCACCGCTCAAGCGTTTTCGGGGATTTAGGGCTCGGTCATTGCGCCGTAATTCGGAAGACCTGATCATCGTGATCACCAACCACCTCGGCTAGAGCCGGAGAGGAGACACCATGATCGGTCTGGTCGATCGTCTGCTGTCGCGCGTTGCCCACAAGGTGACCGTGGAGGCTGGCTGCAGCAACTACTACTACTGCTCGGGTGGCGTGAAGTACCTGCGTCAGTGCTGTCTGAACGAGGGTTGCACGACCGTCAGGGTCGGCACCTGCTGACGAGGTTGACATAGTGATCCCGCGGGCGGCGGTTCCTGCCGCCGCCCGCGTGGCATTGGAGGTGCGCGGATGGAGTACTTGCGGATCGGATGCGCCTGCCTGGTCGCTCTGGTCTTCACGGTCACGGCGGTGGCGAAGGTCCGGGACTTCGACGCTTTCCGCCGTTCGCTGCCCGCGCTCGTCCCGGTCCCGCACGGGGCCGTTCGCCCGCTCGCCGTGGTGGTCGTCCTGCTGGAGGCGCTCGTTCCTGTCCTGGTCCTGGTGCCGGCGACAACGTCGTACGGCCTCGGGCTCGCCGGCGTGATGCTCGTCGCGTTCACCGTGGCGATCGCCGTCGCGCTGGCACGGGGACGACGCGCTCCCTGTCGCTGCTTCGGTGCGTCCACCACCCCTCTCGGAACCCGTCACCTGGTCCGCAACAGCCTGCTGGTCATCGCCGCCGCGCTCGGCGTGCTCCTGCCCGACGGCTTACCGGCGCTCGGCGGTATGGCCCTGGCGGGTGCTGCGGGGGCGATCGGGGCGATCTTGATCGTTTCCTTCGACGACGTCGTCGATCTCTTCGCAAGGAACTCCTGAATGTCCTACCTGACCGCCGCCGTCGTGCTCATCGGCTTGCTGTGCGTGTTCAACCTGCTGCTCACCCTCGGTCTCATCCGCCGGTTGAAGCAACTGGGAGGAGCGAGTGCCGGGCACGTCGGTCCTCCCATCGCGTTGCGGCCGGGATCGCCCGTCGGCGAGTTCGCCGCCGTGACCCTCGAGGGTGAGCAGGTCTCCCACGAAACGGTCGAGGGACTGGTCGGGTTCTTCTCCGCCGGATGCGAGCCGTGCCACAAGCTCATTCCCGGCTTCACCGCGCAGGCCCGCGCCCTGGGACGGGAGAACGTCCTGGCCGTGGTCGCCGGTGAGGACGCCGAGGCGGTCGAAGCACTCTCGCCGGTGGCCCGGGTCATTGTCGAGGACTTCGAGGGCCCGGTGGCGGGCGCGTTCCAGAACACCTGGACCCCGGCGCTCTACCTGCTCGGACCCAACCACCGCGTCGTCGCCGTCGGCGGCCGCATGGAGGACCTCCCCCTCGCGTCGACGGCATGAGCGCTGGAGGAGTGCGGGGACTGGCCTCTGCCGCGGCGGAGGCCATGTCGCTGACCTGGAGATCGGCGCCTGGAGGAGTGAGCGGCTACGTCTTCGTGACGCTCGCCGAAGCAGCAGCCCCGATCGCCACCGCCTGGATGACGAAATCGGTCATCGACCGGCTGACCGCTCCCGAGGGCGAGGTCGCGGGGCTCGCGCTCGGGCTGGCCGCGTCCGGCCTGGCCGCCGCCGCGCTCCCGGGGATCGGCCGCTTTCTGCGTGTCCAGACCGGCCGCCGCGCGCGGGTGGTCGCGACCGACCGGTTGTTCGCGGCGGCCGAGCGGCAGGTCGGACTCCGGCGTTTCGAGAATCCGGTGTTCCTCGACCGGCTGCGCCTGGCGCAGGAGGCCGCGGGCACCACCGGCGACCTCGTCAGCGGAGTCTGCGGGAGCCTGAACGGTGTCCTGTCCCTCGTCGGGTTCGTCGCCTCCTTGCTGATCCTGAGCCCCACCATGACGGCGCTGGTGCTGCTGGCCGCGGTTCCGGTCCTCGTCGCCGAACTGCTGCTCTCACGCAGGCGAGCCGCCCTCCAGTGGGAGACGGAGCAGATCCATCGCCGCGAGTTCTTCTACAGCCGGCTGCTCACCGGCGTGCAGGCCGCCACCGAGATCCGGCTGTTCGGCATCGGCGCGTTCCTGCGCGCGCGGATGATGGCGGAGCGGCGTGTTGCCGACACGGCCGAAAGCCGGATGGATCGCCGCGAACTGGTCACTCAGGGCGGCCTCACGGCGTTGAGCGCGGCGGTCGCCGGAGCGGGGCTGTGGTGGGCCATCGTGGCCGCCCGCCGGGGCTCGATCAGCGTCGGCGACGTCGCCATGTTCATCGCGGCCGTGGGCGGCGTTCAGGCCGCGCTCAACTCGCTCGTCTCCTCGGTGGCCTCAACCCACCAGCTGCTCCTCACCTTCTCCCACTATGTCGCGGTGATCAGGACCGAGCCGGACCTGCCGAGCGTGGACGAGGGCACGGCCCCCGAGCTGCGCCGGGGCATCGAGCTGCGGGACGTCTGGTTCCGCTACAGCGACGACCACGCGTGGGTGCTGCGCGGAGTCGACCTGACGATCCCGTACGGCTCCGCGGTCGCCCTGGTGGGGTTGAACGGCGCCGGCAAGAGCACCCTCATCAAGCTCCTGTGCAGGATGTACGACCCGACGCGCGGCATGATTCTGTGGGACGGCGTGGACCTGCGGGACATCCCTCCCGCCGAGCTTCGCGAGCGGATCAGTGCCGTGTTCCAGGACCACATGAACTTCGACATGTCCGCCGCCGAGAACATCGGGCTCGGCGACCTGCCCTCCCTCGAGGACCCGGCCCGCATCCAGGACGCGGCCGTCCGCGCCGGAGTGCACGACAAGATCTCGCAGCTGCCACGCGGCTATGACACGCTGCTCACGCGCATGTTCTTCTCCGAGGCCGACAAGGGTGACCCGGAGACCGGAGTGGTGCTGTCGGGCGGGCAGTGGCAGCGTCTCGCCCTGGCCAGGGCCCTCGTCCGAGACAGCAGGGACCTGATGATCCTTGACGAGCCCAGCTCCGGTCTGGACCCCGAGGCGGAGCACGAGGTCCACACCCGTATCCGGGAGTATCGGGCGGGCCGGACGAGTTTGCTGATCTCCCATCGCCTCAGCGCCGTACGGGACGCCGACCTCATCGCCGTGCTTCACGAAGGACGGGTCGCCGAGCTGGGACCGCATGAGGTGCTGCTGGCGGCGGACGGCCACTACGCCCGCCTGTTTCGGCTGCAGGCCGCGGGTTACCAGGAGGCACGGTGAAGACGGGCAAGCTGCTGCTGGCGGCATCCGCCGTGCTGGTGTTGGCTGCACCCCTGTGGTGGATCCGCGGGCGCTACCTGGTCGCCACCGTCAACGGGCCGAGCATGGAACCCAATCTGCGCTCCGGGGACAGGGTGCTCGTCCGCCGGACGAGGCGGGTCCGATCAGGCCAGATCGTCGTCGTCAAGATCGCGGACCCTGCTCCCGTGGACGGATTGCCACCGGGCCTCGAACCGGGCGACGCGGCCGAGCTGCCGGAGAAGCCGGATCACCCCGGCTGGCGCTTGCTCGTCAAGCGCGCGGCCGCGGTGGCGGGCGAACCCGTGCCGAGACACCGTGTCCCCGCACTTCGCGACGTACCCGAGACGGTCGTGCCCCCGGGCGCCTTGGTCGTGCTGGGCGACAATCCGGGCAGCAGCTGGGATTCCCGGGAGTTCGGCTTCGTGTGGGGTGACGAGCTGGTCGGCGTCATGGTGCGCCGCCTGCCGTGAACGGAGAACGGACCGTCGCGGTCCGGGGTCGCCAAGATCGGATCACAGGACCAAGCCGTGAGGTGACGATCCAAGATCACGACTCGTGCTATCTTCCTGTAGCGGTCGATCGATGTGAGGCAGCGATGTTCACGTATGAGTTCGCCATCGTCGAGTGGTTATGGGATCAGCAGGCCATCCGGGTCAACCTGCCCGGGAGCAACGAGCGCGTGTTCTCCGGCAGCTACGACGAGTTGGTCGCGGTGCTTTCCGAACTCGGTGGTCAAGGCTGGGACGTGGCCACGTGCGCGGCCACCGGCAACTGGCTGTTCTGGACGCTGCGACGCCAGCGCTGAAGCCGAGTAGTGCGAGGCGTCCTGTTCACCCACCACAAGGCAGCGCCCTTCTCCGGCCGGGCGGAGAGGCCGACCAACTCAGAGCGGGTCTGACCCCGGTGACCTCCCCTCCGCTCAGGGCCGCTGGCACACCCCTGGCATCCATGGGGGATAAGGCATCCCCATGCGGGTCACATCCCGGTTCAACCAGCTGGCCATACACGCCTTTTCGCCGGCATTGGCGAAGCTGCGGCGGAAGTTGGACGGTTCGATGGGGCGGCCGCTGGTGGTGGCCAAGACGACGTGGGTCTCATGCCACCTGCGGGCTTCCCGGGCGTCGTCGCAGGCCCGGAGACGGGCAAGAGGAGCCGTCTTGACGATTTCCGCGAAGGGTAGGGTCGCGTCCGAGGCGTCTGTCTTGGTCTGGCGGCTTCTTTTCGTGGGTCTCGCGTGCCAGTTCGTTGAGCTTCTGTGCCACCTGGCGTTGACGCTCGTCGGTGGAGTGTTGGTAGATCATCGCGGATCCGGCACGCTGCGCGTGTGGCCTGAGAGCCGTTCTCGCGCGCGCCCGCCACTCGGGCCGCGCGAAGGCACGGGCAGACCTAATTCACTGATCTCACGGCCCATAAGGCGATGGCGCTCTCCGTGATGATCCCGTGCCGGCCGAACTCGCGCTCCCCCATTCGCTCGGACGGGAAGGAACGCTCCCCTTAAACGATCTCGACAGCGCGCGCGCCATCGATCACGAATCACATCTGCCGTGATCGTTGAACCGCGAAATATGCGAGTTCAACATTCACCGAAGGGTATCAATAAATTTCAATGCCCAGCCCTTGATTTCGGTGATTATTGAGAATTCCATCTGTGCGCATGACGTCGACTCGCAAAGGCGGAAAGGAAGGGTCATCATTGCGCCTCTCGCGGCTTGTCGTCGCAGCTCAGGAGGAGTGAGCGGCCGAACGTCGCCCGCCGACCGGCTGTGATCTACCGGACCGGAATCGTCGCTGGATCGGAGCCGGTGGGCGTCGGGCCTGGCCCGCCCGTAGCCAGAAGGAAGGCGAAAAGCTCTTTTCGATAGAGACCAGGTTTTCTTGGATGTTTCTTTGTGAATACATTTCATGGGCCTCGGGTATCGGGACGGTGCATCCCCCTCACAAACCTGGTGTGCTTATACCGGCGCTTGAAAGGAAATCCCATGACCGCTACCGCAGAGGCCCAGCCCACCGAGACGACCGAGGGCGAAGGGCGACCCCTGGAGGCCCTGCTTCTCGCCGCGCTGGCCACTCGCCGCGAACAAGGCGAGGAAAGCGGCATCGACCACCCGCTCCTGCTCGCCATGCTCATGCGCCGCCGTAGGGGAGGCGAGGAGAGCGGCATCGAGCACCCGCTCCTGCTCGCGATGCTTATGCGTCGCCGCGGGGAAGGTGAAG
>NZ_JBEZDO010000038.1:9101-93322 GCF_040648355.1 Nonomuraea sp. NPDC049152
GGAAGGCGGCATCGACCACCCGCTCCTCCTGTCCATGCTCATGCGCCGCCGTAGGGGAGGCGAGGAGAGCGGCATCGAGCACCCGCTCCTGCTCGCGATGCTTATGCGTCGCCGCGGGGAAGGTGAAGAGGAAGGCGGCATCGACCACCCGCTCCTCCTGTCCATGCTCATGCGCCGCCGTAGGGGAGGCGAGGAGAGCGGCATCGAGCACCCGCTCCTGCTCGCCATGCTTATGCGTCGCCGTAGGGGAGGCGAGGAGAGCGGCATCGAGCACCCGCTTCTGCTCGCCGCGCTCGCAAACCGTTAGCGGCGCAACTCCCGATCGCAGGCAGAAAAGGAGTCCCTCAGCTCGCGTGAATCGAGGGCTAGGGACAGATCACATCGACCGCAGAGGAGCAACTCATGGCGTCAGAGGAAGCCGCCGAACCGACCGGGCATGACCCGGTGGAGTCGCTGATCGACGACGTCATTCGCGACATCCTCAACGAGGCCAGCCAGTCCACCAAGGTTCTTGCCCGCGGCGGGGACTCCATGGCCACCCTGATCGAAACAGCCCTCACATCAGCGCCGCGCGCGATGCTGAAGGCCTCGACTATCGAAAGGCTCCTGCTCGCACAGGTTCTGTCCTCGGCTCTGGCCGACGCTCTCGCGCCCGCGCTGGCAGAGGCGCTGACTCCTGAGATCATGAAGGTCCTGGAGCAGTACACCACCAACGCCAAGGCCGGTGACGCGAAGGCCGCGAGGACAACCACCACCACAGCCAGGGGAAGCACCAGCAGAAAGAAGACGTGAGACATCGGAGGTGGGGTGCCCTAGATCTTCCGGACAGCTCCCCAACTAGGGTTGGGGTGACCCGGAAGGAAGCAGTAGTTGGCACGACGTAAGGGCCCTTACTCGCAGGCGTTCAAGGATGAGGCCGTCCGCATGGTGCTGGGCGGGGATCGTCCGGTGTCGCATGTCGCTCGGGAGTTGGACATCCACGACACCACCTTGCACAACTGGGTAAAAGCGTGGCGGCGGGAACACGAAGGTGCGGCGCCGGCCGCTCCCGGGAAGGGCGGGGAAAAGAGCGAGCGGGAACTCGAATTGGAGCGGGAGAACCGCAAGCTCCGCGAGGAAGTCGCGTTCCTGAAAAAAGCCGCTGCCTTCTTCGCGGCCGAGAATCGATAACGGCCAAGTACGAGCTGATCGACGCGGAGAAGGCTGTCTACAGGATTATCGACATGTGTCGGTGGCTGCAGGTGTCGCGGTCGGGATTTTATGAATGGCGCGGTCGCCCGATGTCCGCGACCGCCGAGCGACGTGAACGGTTAAAAGCGCTGATCGCGGTTGTTTTCGACGACAGCCATGAGACGTACGGGTATCGGCGGGTCCGCGCGGAACTGCTGCGCAAGGGCGAGGAGGTGAGCGTGGAGACGGTCCGGCTGCTGATGCGCGAGCTGGGCCTGGTCGCCTGTCAGCCGGCGCCGTGGCAGCCGGTCACCACCGACGCCGACGCCCATCATCGGATCCCCGACCTGGTCCAGCGGGACTTCGCCGCCGATGCGCCGGGAACGAAGTTCGTCGGCGACATCACCTACATCCCGACCTGGGAAGGGTTTCTCTATTTGGCGACGGTCATCGATTGCTACAGCAAGAAGGTGGTCGGCTGGGCGATGGCCGACCATTACAAGACGTCGCTGATCGAGGCGGCGATGGACATGGCCGCGGTCAACGTTCGCATTGCTGACGAGGCGATTTTCCACTCCGACCGCGGGTCGAACTATACGTCGGGAGTCTTCGGTGGGAAGCTGAAGCGGATGGGCCTGCGGCAGTCCGTGGGTCGAACCGGGGTTTGCTGGGACAATGCGATGGCCGAATCGTTCTTCTCCGTTCTTAAGAACGAATGGCTCAATCGGTTTACCTTCAGTACGCTAGACAAGGCGCGCTGTCAGGTTGTCCGCTTCATCGAAGGGTTCTATAATCGTAAACGTCTGCATTCAGGACTCGGATATCAGACTCCGCAAGAGGTCGAAGACCAGTACCTGACCCGGCAGTCCGCAGCGTAAGTCAGACCACCAGACGCTGTCCGGAATCTCCGAGGCCCCTCAAGGCGATGTTCTCAGTTTGGGTCATGGGCACCAGACATCCGGTGTCCATGACGACGTTTTCTTCGGGCGTGGCCGGCTTCCATTTCCACCGCCATCCTGCCAAGGATGGGACGCCCGCCTTCGCATTGAGTCAAAGACAGTGCCGCTCACCGGGCAAAGCAGCTGACCGCAGCCGCTTATCGTTTGGTTTGGTGCGGTCCCGACACGACGTCGAGCCGCAGATCAGGGCCTTCCCGCTGGTACAACACCACGTAGTCGGCCCGCAGCAGAACATCGCCGATCGCGCCAAGCATGATCTTCGCCACGTCCGATTCGAGCAGCGGGCGCTCTGGAGCCCTTACAAGGTCGACGGTCATGGCGTCGAGTGCCGGATCTACGGCCCACCGCACCCGGATGGACCGGGAGCAACGGTCGAGAACGAACCCGCTGGTTGTCTCCCGGACAGATAGCGGAAACCCCGCGCCGCGCTCAACAGCTGAATGATGGCGTGTTCCCATTGCCCCATGTCCATGACTGACCGACTGATCGCCATCTAGGGGCTCCAATTGGTTCCCTGCTATGCCTCCACGATCGTTCACCTCGGTTGCAGAGGCACTTGATCCTGGCGAGCCATGAGATACAAGGTTCGTTGGTGATCTCTGATGGCTCTCTAGTCGTCACAATCTCTCCGCCGGCCATGCGCAGCGAATGAACGACGGGCAGTACGACCTCGGCTGATCGAGGACTCGCTCGACGATCCGGAGGCGTTCGCGGCGCTGTTCGATCGTTACAGCGGAATGATCTATCGCTACGTCTCCTTCCGGCTGGCGCCCGAGGTGGCCGAGGACGTGGTCGGGGAGACCTTCCTGATCGCCTTCCGCAGGCGAGGCGCCTACGACCTGGCGTACGGCGATGGCCTTCAGGAGTCTGTATGCCTTCCTGGTACAAGACGGACCGAATGGGCGTCCGCCACGCACTGGACGAGTCATTTCCAACACGGCCAGTGGGGGCGCAGCCCGTGCCCGTGAATCGGGACAAGCTCCCTGTGCACAAGGCGTGTGCGCTCATGACTCGGTGGCGTTGCCGTTCGGTCGCGCGCCGCGTCGATGCGCCGAGCACGATAGGGGCAGCCGCTGACAAGCGAGCCGCCGCTCGTGCTCAGCGTCAAACACGCGATGCCGTGCCGACCGAGCAGCGGCCCCCGGTAGTGCCTGCCCTACCCTGGCGCACCAGCTCGCGCCACCCGAAAGATGCTGGTCAGCGGCATGGGAGGTGCACTCGCGTGGCCATACGCTCGTCGACGTATGGATCTCACCGTGAGGTCCGATCCGTCTCAAGTGGCAATACACGAGTTAGGAGGTAAACAACATGGCGAGGGACCGGAAGCGCATCGGCCGGCGGGGACTGCCGGCGACGGCGGTGATCGCGCTGGGAGCGATCCTCACCCCCGTGGCGGCCCTGGCCGACACGGCCGGCGGGAAGCAGGACCCGGTCCGCGCACTGGAGCAGGCGGCCCACCCGCTGCGTTCGACCGAGCCCCGGGGGAATACGGCCGACCTGCGAGCCCTGGGCGCGATGGTCGGTGACGCCGAGGTGGTCGGCCTCGGCGAGGCCACCCACGGCTCCCATCAGTTCTTCGCCATGAAGGAGCGGCTCTTCCGCTACCTCGTCGAGGAGAGAGGCTTCACCACCTTCGCTCTGGAGCTGAGCTGGTCCGCCGGGCTCCAGATCGACGACTACCTGCAGACCGGCAAGGGAGACGCACGGAAGATCGCGAAAGAGGCGCTGGCCAACTCGCCGTGGGACCGGGAGGAGTTCGTGAGCCTCATCGAGTGGATGCGCGACCACAACCGCCGCCACCCCGACCGCACGGTCCACCTCATGGGCGACGACATCGGCGCCCCCAAGCTGAGCGACGACTTCTTCAACCGGGTGACCAGCTACGTGCAGCGGACCCACCCGGAGTCGCTGCCGCACCTCACGCAGCTCTACACCGGTCTGCGCCCGATCGACGACGTGTTCGCCTACCTGGGCAAGCCCCTCGCGGAACGGCAGCAGCTCGCGGCCAAGGCACAGCAGGCCCTGGATCTGATCAGCAGCCAGAAGGGCACAGACGAAGACGAGTTCGAGCTTGCGGTCCAGAACGCCCGGTCCATCTCCCAGACGGCCACATTCCTCGCCTTCGACCTCACCGACAAGGCCTGGCTGCCCGTCGCGCAGCGCTACCGCGACCAGGTGATGGCCGAGAACACCGCCTGGTGGCAGCGGCGCACCGGCGACAAGATGCTGCTGTCGGCGCAGAACGACCACGTTGGATACCTGGCCGGCGAGCCCGCGCTGTACCCCAAGACGCAAGGGTCGTACCTGCGCGACGCATTGGGCAAGAAGTACCTCCCCATCGGTTTCACCTTCAACCAGGGCTCCTTCCTGTCGAAGGACGCCGCTCTCGGCGGCGACTGGAAGAAGTTCACCGTGGGCGCGGCCGAGCCTGGCATGAACGAGTACACCCTCGACAAGGTCCGCTACCGGGACTACTACCTCGACATCCGCAACGCCCCCGCCGCCGCGCGCGCCTGGCTGGACGTCGCCCGCCCCACGCGCAACATCGGCACGCAGTACCCCTATCCGCCCGGCGACCTCGCGATCGCCCGCTCCTTCGACGTCCTCATCCACCTCCGCGATGTACGGGAGGCCGACCAGCTGAAGCCGTGACGGCCCGCCGTGATGGCCAGGCGGCTATATGGGTAAGGGCTGGGCTGATTCTCGCCAATCCGAGGATCGCGGCTTTCTCCGCGCGGCGATACGAGGACATACGAGCCCCTCGAGTGGCCCGACGCGCAGGCCAATGCCTCACAGGAGAGGCTATTTGCCAGAAAGCGAAGGCGGCGAGGTGTCTTCTGGACTGGGTTTCGCCAAGTCTTCCACCGTAACCACCTCGTCGGCGGCCGGAGGAGTGATGTCGGTCTCGGCGCCCCAGCCGGTCACGCGAGTGTCAAAGACATACGAGTACGTGGGTTCATCTCTGCCTTGGGGCGTCCTGCTCCATGTACCCAAGGCCCTGCGCACCAACTGGTCCTCGCCGAGCCAGAGCCGCCAGGCGACCTTGATTTTCGCGTCCCCTCCGCGAGGCTTGTCATCGAATGAAAAAGGGAAATCGAGAGAAGCCTTTAGAGCTCACCGAAGGTGATGGTGCCTTGGTAGAGCGTGGCATGAGTGCCGTCGTAGACGCCTGCGGGGCGCTTGACCTTGGTGGTAGCCGGCACTTTGGGATGGCGAACCATTGACCCGGGGGAGTACGAGCGGATGCCGGCCCCGCACACCGGGCCGGAGGCCGCCGCGGGCGTCGCCGCTCCGCCAACTCCCGCTCGGCATGGGATGACGCCTTAAGCTACGTTCCGCCTTATCGGTCGGCCAAGGAGTGCTGATGAGACAACACGTGCGCATTCCGCTGCCGGACGGCAGTTCACTGGCGGCGACGGTGGCATTGCCGGAGGGGATCGCACCCGTGGCCGGATGGCCGGGGGTGGTGGTCGTGCACGAAATCTACGGCGTCGAACCGGACATGCTGGATGTCGTGGACCTGTTCGCCGAACATGGATACGCGGCGGTCCTGCCTGATTTATACAGCCACGGCACCAGGATGGGGTGCCTGGCGCGGGCCATGCACCAGCTCGCGACCGGAAAGCCGGGTCGGCCGGCCGCCGACATCGACGCAACCCGGCGATGGCTGGCCGACCGTGAGGACGTCGACGGTGGCCGGCTGGGTGTGATCGGATTCTGCATGGGCGGTGGGTTCGCCCTCGCATACGCGGCGAGCGCGCCGCCCGGCGTGCGAGCCGCGTCGGTGAATTATGGCGTGGTACCCCGGGATCAGGAAGAGTTGCGGTCGGTGTGCCCGGTCGTGGGTTCCTACGGTGGCCGCGACCAAGGGTTTCGGCCGCAGGGCGCGCGGCTGCAGGAGCATATGCGGGCGCTCGGCATCGAGCACGATGTGGAGATCTATCCGACTGCTGGGCATTCCTTCATGACTGACGGCCATCACCCCATCGCGAAACTCGCGATGTTCCCGCTGCGTCACGGCCTCGTCCGCTCGGCAGCGGACGACGCGTGGCAGCGTACATTCGACTTCTTCGACAAGTACGTCGCGAACCACGAGTAGCGCCGGCGAACACGACGGACGGACACCGGCGTCGCTGGCGCCGGATCACGACCCGGCCCAGAACCTGTGCGGTCACTGACGGGCGGCTGCTTAGCGTTGGTTTCCGCGAACTGTCACTCGGAGCTACGTGGGGGCTCATAGCGCGGACCCGACCGCGCCCCGACGCCATGGCCGACCGGGTCCTCGAGTTCGTGGCCGGCCCCAGCCTGCCCTACGGCAACGGCTCTACGGAAGGACCGATATCAAGGTCAAACTCATCCTGTGCGGCCGAGCCGGCTTCGCGCTGGTCCTGCTCGCACAGACCGCCAACGGTTTCGGGCCGGAGCCAAACCGTACAGTTCCACCCTCCAGCGCACTAACCGGTCGAAGAACCCCGCCGGGGCCGCCCGCTGGACCGCGACGCCGGCGGCCCGGCCGGTGAAGCAGGGGCTTTCGACCTCAAGTGCCGTATGGCTACTATCGGGCAACCAAATCGCCTAGTTTGGCGATTTTCGTCATGGGCGCACCGATCGGTGAGGAGAGTGTCCTGCACGTGGCTGGATTGGGCAGGGTCGGGCGACGGCGGACGGGCACCGTGGGCGACGGGAACGGGTTATCGGGGTCGACCGGCGGACGGGCAGGGCGCCCGGCCGGTGGCCGCCGACTGCCCCTGCGTACCGTGCTGATCATTGTCGCGTTCGTGCCGATCATGACTTTCGCCCCACTGCTGGGTTCGGGCATGTACCAACTGTCCAGTCAGTGGCGGGCGGAGAAGGCCCAGCTGGAGCTTGCCACCACTACCGTCGGCAGACCTGCGGCCAACCTGTTCTTCAGCCTTGATCGGGAGCGAACGCTCACTGCGGAGGCGCAGGCCAACCCCCGTAACACTGCCCGCGACAAGCTCGCCAAGCAGCGCGCGGAGACCGATCAGGCCGTGAGCGCCTTCCTTCCGCTGACAACCCTGGACACCTCCAACGGGCAGGACGGGCTCGCCGACGCCATCGCCCGGACCGAACGCGACCTCGGCCTCCTCGACCAGCAGCGCCGGGCGGTGGACGCCGGTTTGTCCAGCGACCAGAAGGCGTTCGACTACTACAGCGGCGTCCTCGAGTCGGACCTCAGCGTCTTGACCGTCCTCAGCCACACCGACCACGGCGAGGTGAGCAGTCAGGCGCAGACGCTGATCGACCTTTTCTGGGCTGTCGACATGATCGGCCGCGAACAGGCCATTCTGGCCCGTGGCTGGGAGACGGGGCAGCTGACGAGGGACGAGTACAGCCTTGTCGCCGACGCCATCGGCACCAAGAAGCACCTCCTGCAGGCCCGAGTGATCCCCAGTCTCACGGGTAACGAGAGCCAGTACGCATCGCTGACGAGCAGCAAGGCGTGGGAGACCATGACCTCCCTGGAGGGGCGGCTGGTCACCTCAGGGATCAGCGGCGAGAGCAACCAGGCGACGCTCAGGGAGGTCGGCCCCGCGTGGCGCTCCTCGGTGGACACGGTCAACGCGCAACTGCTGAAACTCCTCGGCCTCCGGCTCGAGAACGTCGCGAAGATCGGCTACAGCCACGCCACTCAGCTCTTCGTGGTCTTCATCAGCGTCACCTCCGTGGGCCTGCTCGCCCTGATCCTGGTCATCTTCACCAGCTGGCGACTCACCGCCGTTCTTCGCCGGCGCATCCTCCGCCTGCGTGAGGACGCCCAGGAACTCCAGGAGCGGCTGCCCGACGTGGTCGCCCGGCTGGAGCGCGGCGAGGACGTCGACGTGGACGCGGAAGTACGCATGGTCGAGCCCACGTCCGACGAGCTCGGCGAGCTCGGTCAGGCCCTCAACCTGGCCAGCCGCAGCGCTGTCCACACCGCCGTACGGCAGGCCGAGCAACACCGTGGCTTCCAGCGCATGCTCCAGCGCATCGCCCGCCGTACCCAGATCCTCATCGGCCTGCAGCTGAAGAAGCTGGACGAACTGGAACGCAAGCACGAGGACCCCGAGGTGCTGGAGGGCCTGTTCGATCTGGACCACCTCACCGCTCGGCTGCGCCGTTACGAGGAGAACCTGGTGATCCTCGGCGGCGGCCAGCCGCAGCGCCGCTGGCGCAAGCCGGTACGCATGCTCGATGTCCTGCGCGCCGCGCAAGGCGAGGTCCAGGACTACCGACGGATCTCGATCGAGGTCGAGGGCGAACCCTGGATAGCCGAGCGCGCGGTGGGACCGCTGGTCCACGTCCTGGCGGAACTCATGGAGAACGCCACCTCCTTCTCCAAGCCGCCGACCCCCGTCGAGGTGCGGGCCGCGCTGGTCAGCCGGGGCCTCGCCGTGGAGATCGAGGACCGCGGCCTGGGCATGGAACCCGAGCAGTACGCCGCCGCCAACGCCCTGATGAAGTCGCCCCCGCAGCTCGACGTGATGACCCACGCCGACGATGTGCGTCTCGGCCTGTACGTGGTCGCTCGGCTCTCCGCGAGCCTGGGCCTCAAGGTGGAACTGCGGCCGTCGGCCTTCGGCGGCACCCGTGTCATCGTGCTGCTCCCTGAACCGCTGGTGGTGGACCGCCCGCGAGCGGTACCCGGGCCGGCCGCGCGCTCCGAGGGGGTCCACCAGGGCCCCACCGGTCCGCAGCCCCACCCGCAGGAAGGTAGGCCCGGTCCCCGCCCGCCCCACGAGGACGGGCAGTTGCCGACTCGCTCCAGGGGACGCGCGATGGCGGACGTCACGACACCCGCCGCCGGACCATCGGATCGGGGCGACGTACCCCCGTCGTCCGACCAGCGGCCGCTGCCCCAGCGGGTGCGCCAGGCCAGCCTGGTCACCGAGCTCAAAGTCCCGGCGGACAGGGATGAACAGACCGATCAGGAGACCTGGGCCGCACGCGACAGGTCCAGCCGATCCAGCGCCACGATCGGCGCGTTCCAGCGGCAGTCCCGCAGGTTCAGGACCGGTGACGACGCCTTCGAGCCCCGGCCGAACGGATCCCCCGAGCCCAGTTCCCCTACGACGGAAGATCGAAGATGACGCAGCGAACCACCGCCACCGACACAGACCTGGACTGGCTCCTGGACGGCCTGGTCGACCGGGTCGCGGGCACCCGGCACGCCATCGTGCTGTCCGACGACGGCCTGGTGATCAGCCGGTCCAGGACCATCGAACGCTCGGACGCCGAACGCCTCGCCGCGATCGCCACCGGCCAGCAGAGCCTGGCTCGCGGTGTCGGGCAGCTCTTCAGCGGCGGGCCGGTCCACCAGGTCATCATCGAGATGGCCGACCTGTGGCTGTTCGTCACGGCTGCGGGCCGCGGCACCCACCTGGCCGTGGTCGCGTCCCAGGAGGTCGACGCCGAACTGATGACCGTCGCGATGCACACCCTGATCCAGCAGGTCGGCCAGAAGCTGGGAACCGACGCGCGTACCCCGCAGGCCGATGATGCGGGGAGACGCGGATGAAGCACTGGACGGAGGGCTTCGACGACGATGACGCCGACGAGCCCCTTGTCCGTCCCTATACGATCACCGGCGGACGAACCTCCTCCGAGCGGGACGACCTCACGCTGATCACTCTGGTGACGGCGATTTCCGCGGTCTCTCCGGAGACCGGACACGGCCTGCGAAGAATGCAGCCGGAGCACCGCACGATCCTCACTCTGTGCAGGCGGCCCCTGGCGGTGGCCGAGGTCGCCTCCGCGCTGAACCTCCCGGTGTCAGTGACCAAGATCCTCATCGGCGATCTGATCGAGGCCGATCAGATGCGGGCCCGGCCACCGCTGGCCTTCGCACAGGCGGGCGGCTTTCCCAGTGTGACAATCCTTGAGGCGGTGAGGGATGGACTACGCAACCTCTGACCACGGGGACGCTGCTCCCCTGGCGGTGAAGATCCTCATCGCCGGTGGTTTCGGCGTCGGGAAGACGACCCTGGTCGGCGCGGTGAGCGAAGTCGCCCCCCTACGCACCGAGGAGTACCTGACCCATGCCAGCGTCGGCGTGGACGACCTGGAAGGCGTGAGCGGCAAGTCCACCACCACCGTCGCGCTGGACTTCGGGCGCATCACCATCAACAGCGAACTCGTGCTCTACCTGTTCGGCACGCCCGGGCAGGAACGGTTCTGGTTCATGTGGAACGACCTCGTCAACGGAGCGATGGGCGCGGTCGTCCTGGTCGACACCCGCCGGCTGGATGTGAGCTTCGCGTCGATCGACTTCTTCGAGAGCCGCGGCATCCCCTTCGTCGTCGGCGTCAACTGCTTCCATGGCGTCAGGGACCGGACACAGGAGGAGATCCGCAAGGCACTCGATCTCGATCCGCAGGTGCCGCTGGTGCTCTGTGACGCCCGCGACCGTACGGCGGGCCGCGATGTGCTGCTGGCGCTCATCGATCGCCTGATGGCCGCTCACTCCCAAACGGCACCGCACCCCGTGGCCTGACCGGTCCTGCCGAGGTCCTGGGTCAGTGACGTAGCAACTGGACGATGGCGACGGTGCCCACCGTCACGATGAGGGAGCGCAGCATCGCGGGGCTGAGGCGGCGGCCTACTCTGGCCCCGATCGGGCCGCCGAGAGCGGAGCCGGCCGCGATGAGTGCGACGGCCGTCCAGTCGAAAGCCGCGGAGAAGAGGAAGAAGAGCGCGGCTACGCTGTTGACGACGGCGACGAGGACGTTCTTGACGGCATTGAGGCGTTGCAGGGTCTCGTCGAGGAGCACGCCCATCAGGGACATGTAGATGATCCCCTGGGCGGCGGGGAAGTAGCCGCCGTAGACGCTGGCGAGTGTCAGCCCGGTGAGAAGCAGCCGGCCGCCGTCGGGGCGGGCGGAGTCGTCGGCGCGTTCGCGGCGGCGCCGCACGCTTGCGCTGATCCGGGGCTGGAGGACGACCAGGACGAGGGCCAGGCCCATCAAGGCCGGCACGATCTTCTCGAACGCCGTGGCGGGCAGGGCCAGCAGGAGCGTGGCGCCCGCGAGGCCGCCGAGCAGGGCGCTGACGCTCATCTTCAGGATGCGCCGGCTCTGGCCGCTGAGCTCCGTGCGATAGCCGATGGCCCCGCTGATGGAGCCGGGGATCACGCCGAGTGTGTTGGAGACCGCGGCGGTGACGGGCGGCATGCCCGTGGCGAGCAGCACGGGAAAGGTGATCAGCGAGCCGGAGCCGACGACGGTGTTGACGGCGCCTGCGCTGACGCCGGCCGCGAAGACGGCGACCATCTCCGCCGGCGTCATGCGGCTGCGTGGATGGAGCCGCAGGCCGAGGACCACAGCACGGCGGTGACGCCCGCGGGGGCGAGGGTATGCGATTCCGTGTCCGGCGAGATTCTCACGCAGCCGACGCTAGACCGGGAACACTTCGGCGCTCGGCGAACTATCCCGGCACCGGGCCGGGTCGGCCCGCCGATAGGGACCCCCAAGCTCCAGGACGACGAGGCCTCCGCGGACTATGCCACCAAACGGGGGACACCGCGCTCCGGATCTTGCGGTAGCCGCCCCGAAATCCCGGCATTGTGAAATATCGGGCAAAATTCCGGCTTCGTGAAATCCCGGCCATTGACCGTCACCGGCGACCCTCCAACGATCGAGCTAGAACCTTTCGTCGGTCAGGGAGTGGCGATGAAGGCCGTACGGCTCCACGAGTACCGCAAGCGTCCGGTGGTCGAGGACGTCCCTGACCCCAGGGTCAGCGGGCCGCTGGACGTGCTGGTCGAGATCGGCGGAGCCGGGCTGTGCCGTACGGACCTGCACATCGTCGAAGGTCAGTGGGCGGAGAAGTCCGGCGTGGCCCTGCCGTACACGATCGGGCACGAGAACGCCGGCTGGGTACGGGAGGTCGGCTCGGCCGTGACAGGCGTCCAGCCCGGTGACGCGGTCATCCTGCACCCGCTCGTCACCTGCGGTTTGTGCCGGGCGTGCCGCGCGGGCGACGACGTGCACTGCGCCGACTCGAAGTTCCCGGGGATCGACACCGATGGCGGCATGGCCGAACTACTCCTCACCCACGCCCGGTCAGTGGTCAAGCTGGATCCCTCCCTGCAGCCCGCGGACGTCGCCGCGCTGGCCGACGCGGGCCTCACCGCCTATCACGCGGTACGCAAGGCGGTGCCGCTGCTCCACCCGGGCGCGCAGGTCGTGATGATCGGCGCCGGCGGGCTGGGTCACATCGGCGTGCAGTGCCTGACCGCCATGACGTCCGCCGAGATCATCGTCGTCGACCGGTCGCCGGCGGCGCTCGAGCTCTCCAAGGGGCTGGGCGCCACGCATACCGTGCCGGCCGACGGCAAGCAGGTCGAAGCGGTGGCCGACCTCACCGGCGGGCAGGGCGCGCACGTGGTGCTGGACTTCGTCGGTGAGGCAGGCACCGAAGCCGAGGGCGTGGCGATGCTGCGCCGCGCGGCCTCGTACTTCGTGATCGGCTACGGGGGCCGTGTCGAGATCCCCACGATCGACATCATCTCCAACGAGATCAACGTGATCGGCAACCTCGTCGGCTCCTACAACGATCTGGACGAGCTCATGGCTCTCGCCGCGCAAGGGAAAGTGCGGCTGCATACCAGGAAATACCCCCTCGAAGCCGTTAATGAAGCCATGGACGACCTGGACAGCGGGCGCCTGCAAGGTCGGGGAATTCTCGTACCGACAAGGAGCTGAGATGTACGAAAAGGATGGCCATCAGTATTTCGTCGTCGACGGGCACATCCATTTCTGGGACGCCAGGCCGTCGAACCAGGCCAACCGCTACGGCGAGGGCTTCATCAACTGCTTCTACGATTATCACCGCAACCTCTCGCCCGCGTCGGAGGTCTGGTCGCTGGAGGATTTCTGGCAGCAGAGCGAGGAACGGATCCTGCACGACGTGTTCGAGGTCGGCTACGTGGACAAGGCGATCTTCCAGCCGACCTACCTCAATGATTTCTTCGTCAACGGCTTCAACACCACCGAACAGGACGGAGTGCTCGCGGAGAAGTACCCGGACAAGTTCATCGTGAACGGGTCGTGGGATCCGCGCGACGGTGAAGCGGGCCTCGACAGACTCGAGGCGCTGGCGGAGCGCTGGAGTCTCCAAGGGGTCAAGCTCTACACCGCCGAATGGAAGGGCGCTTCGAAGGGCTGGAAACTGTCCGACCCGTGGTCCTACCGGTACCTCGAGAAATGCCAGGAACTCGGGATTCGCAACATTCACGTTCACAAGGGGCCGACGATCTACCCGCTCAACCTGGATGCGTTCGATGTGACCGACGTGGACGAGGTCGCGAGCGAGTTCCCGGGTCTGAAGTTCATCGTCGAGCACTGCGGGCTGCCCAGACTGGAGGATTTCTGCTGGATCGCGACGCAGGAGCCCAACGTCTACGCCGGGCTCGCGGTCGTGATGCCTTTCATACACTCCAGGCCGCGCTACTTCGCCCAGGTGATCGGCGAACTGCTGTACTGGCTCGACGAGAACCGGATCACCTTCGCCAGCGACTACGCGATCTGGACGCCCAAGTGGCTCATCGAACGGTTCGTGGACTTCCAGATCCCCGAAGACATGCGCGGGGAGTACGGCGAGCTCACTCCTGAGGTGAAGAAGAAGATCCTGGGCCTCAACGCCGCCCGGCTCTACGACATCCCGGTGCCGCCTGAGCTGGACGTCGTGGAGGCTCATGCGGGTAGCGGCGAACCGATCGCCTCCGGGCCGAAGGTGCCGGCATGAGCACGTCGCCTCCCGACGGTGGGATCTGGGAGGCGCTGGCGACCGTGCGGGATCCGGAGCTGGACGAGCCGATCACCGAGCTCGGGTTCGTCAGCAAGGCCGAGGTCCATGAGGGGCACGTTTCGGTCCGGCTGCGGCTGCCGACGTATTTCTGCGCACCGAACTTCGCCTACCTGATGGTCGCCGACGCCTGCGACGCCGCGCGAGCGGTCCCCGGCGTGGTCTCGGTGGATATCCAGCTGGAGGACCACTTCGCTGCCCACGAGATCAACGCGGGTGTCGCGAAGGACGCGGGGTTCACCGGGTCCTTCCCCGGCGAGGCCGGCGGGGAACCCGACGAGCTGCGCCTGACGTTCCGGCGCAAGGCCTACCTGGCGAGCCTCGACCGGCTGGTCACGCGGTTGACCGCCGAGGGTGTGGAGCCTGCGCGGCTGCGGCTGGGCGACGTCCCGGAGTCCCAGGAGCTGGCCCGGCTGCTTCACCGCCGGGCCGAACTCGGGCTGGATTGCTCGCCGCGGTCGCCGCTGCTCCTCGACCAGCGCGGCGAACCGATCCCCGCTGAGGAGGCCGCCCTGCAGCTGCGCTTCGCCCGTGCCGTCCGGGTCAGCATCGAGGGCAACGCCGATTTCTGCCGCGGACTGCTGCATACGCGTTACCCCGAATCGGCGTGGCGGGACTCGTCATCCTGATCGGCGGCCTCGGCGCCTGCCAACCTCCAACCGGCGGTTCGATTCGCAGGGGCGACGGGACCACGGTGAGGACGGAGTCGGCGAGGCCCCGCGACGGCGGTTAGGCCGGACGGATCAGGGCAGGATTCGCATTGTGGCAGGTGGGGGATGGTTCTCCCGGTGGCCGGTGTTTCGGCAGCTCAAGGGAGAGGACGGCAGGGGCGACGCCGCACGGTCGGCGCGTACCGACGCCCTGAGGCCGCGCACCGAGGAGGCGGACAAGGTCGCCCGCTCGATCTGCCCCTATTGCGCGGTCGGCTGCGGCCAGCTCGTCTACGTCAAGGACGGCCGGGTCAGCCAGATCGAGGGCGACCCCGACTCGCCCATCTCGCGCGGCCGGCTGTGTCCCAAGGGCTCGGCGAGCAAGCAGCTCGTCACCCATCCGGGCCGCCAGACCCACGTGCTGTACCGCAGGCCGTACGGCACGGAGTGGGAGCGGCTCGACCTCGGCACCGCGATGGAGATGATCGCCGAGCGGGTGCTGAGGACGCGAAGGGACACCTGGCAGCAGACCCATGAGGGCAAGGTCGTGCGCCGCACGCTGGGCATCGCGGGCCTGGGCGGGGCGACGCTCGACAACGAAGAGAACTACCTGATGAAGAAGCTCTACACCGCCATGGGCGCGATCCAGGTGGAGAACCAGGCGCGTATTTGACACTCCTCCACCGTCCCCGGTCTGGGGACCAGCTTCGGGCGTGGCGGCGCGACCACCTTCCAGCAGGACCTGGCAGGTGCGGACTGCATCGTCATCCAGGGTTCCAACATGGCCGAATGCCATCCCGTGGGCTTCCAGTGGGTGGTGGAGGCCAGAGCGCGGGGAGCGAAGGTCTTCCACGTGGACCCGCGCTTCACCAGGACCAGCGCGCTGGCCGACCGCCACGTGCCGATCCGCGCCGGTAGCGACATCGTGCTGCTCGGCGCCCTGATCAACCACGTCCTCGTCAACGAGCTGGACTTCCGTGAGTACGTGTTGGCCTACACCAACGCCGCCACCCTCGTGTCCGAGGATTTCCAGGACACCGAGGATCTCGACGGGCTGTTCTCCGGCTTCGATCCCGAGACGCGTACGTACGACCCGAGGAGCTGGTCGTACGAGGGCACGGGCGAGCAGGAGGCGCCGGGAGAGACCCTGGAGGGCGGCCTGCACCACGTCCAGGCGGCGGGGGCGGATCGCTACGGCTCCGGCGGCGCCGCCGCGCACCCCAGCCCGCCGACGGACCCGACGCTGCGCCACCCGCGCTGCGTCTACCAGATCCTCAGGCGGCACTTCGCCCGCTACACCCCGGAGCTGGTGGAGCGGCTCTGCGGCATCTCGCCGGACGACTTCGCCGAGCTGGCGGACGCGATCACCGCCAACTCCGGCAGGGAACGCACCACCGCGTGGGTGTACTCCGTCGGCTGGACGCAGCACACGGTCGGCGCGCAGTACATCCGCACTGCCGCGATCCTCCAGCTCCTCCTGGGCAACGTGGGCCGTCCCGGCGGCGGCATCCTGGCGTTGCGCGGGCACGCGAGCATCCAGGGCTCGACCGACATCCCGACACTGTTCAACATCCTGCCGGGCTACCTGGCCATGCCCCACGCCCACCGGCACGCGAACCTGGACGACTACCTGGAGCGCGAGGGAGGCGACACCGGCTTCTGGGGCAACCGGCGTTCCTATCTGGTGAGCCTGCTCAAGGCCTGGTGGGGAGAGGCGGCCACCGAGGGGAACGACTTCTGCTTCGACCATCTGCCGCGCCTGACCGGCGACCACGGCCACTACACCACCGTGATGGGCCAGATCGACGGGATGGTGAAGGGCTACTTCGTGGTGGGGGAGAACCCCGCGGTCGGCTCCTCGGACGGCCGTGCCCAGCGCCTCGGCCTGGCCAACCTCGACTGGCTGGTGGTGCGCGACCTGACGCTGGTGGAGACGGCCACGTTCTGGCGCGACGGTCCTGAGCTGGAGACCGGGGAGATGCGCACCGAGGACATCGCCACCGAGGTGTTCTTCCTGCCCGCCGCGAGCCACGTGGAGAAGGACGGCACCTTCACCAACACGCAGCGGCTCCTGCAGTGGCGGGAGAAGGCGCTCGACCCGGTCGGCGATTGCCGCAGCGACCTGTGGTTCTACTACCACCTCGGCAGGCTCCTGCGGGAGCGGCTGACGGGGGACGAGATCGACCGGCCGCTGCGCGAGCTGACGTGGGACTACCCCGAGCACGGCGAGCACAGGGACCCGTCGGCGGCGGCCGTGCTCCGCGAGATCAACGGTGTGGGGCCTGACGGGCGGGCGCTGTCGGCCTACACCCAGCTCAGGCCCGACGGGTCCACCGCGTGCGGCTGCTGGATCTACTGCGGCGTCTACGCCGACGAGGTCAACCAGGCCGCCCGGCGCAGGCCCGGCCGGGAGCAGACGCCCGTGGCGCCTGAATGGGGCTGGGCCTGGCCGGCCAACAGGCGGATCCTCTACAACAGGGCCTCCGCCGACCCCGAGGGCCGCCCGTGGAGCGAGCGCAAGGCGTACATCTGGTGGGACGCGGAGCGTGGCGAGTGGACCGGGCTCGACGTGCCCGACGTCGAGCGGAACAAGCCGCCCGACTACCTGCCGCCCGAAGGCGCCAGGGCCGAGGCCGCGCTGGCCGGGAGCGACCCGTTCATCATGCAGTCCGACGGGAAGGGCTGGCTGTACGTGCCGGCGGGCCTGGCCGACGGGCCGCTGCCCGCCCACTACGAGCCGCACGAGTCGCCGGTCGGCAACCCGCTGTACGGCCAGCAGGCCAACCCCGCGCGCAAGATCTACCCGCGTGCGGAAAGCCCCTACAACCCGCCGGAGTCGCCCCGCTTCCCGTATGTGCTGACCACGTACCGGCTCACCGAGCACCACACGGCGGGGGCCATGAGCCGGCCGCTGGCCTACCTCGCCGAGCTGCAGCCCGAGCTGTTCTGCGAGGTGTCCCCCCAGCTCGCCGCCGAGGTCGGGCTGGTCAACGGCGGCTGGGCCACGATCGTGACCAGCCGTACCGTGATCGAGGCCAGGGTGCTGGTCACCGGCCGGGTACGGCCGCTGCGGATCGAGGGCAGGGTGATCCATCAGATCGGCCTGCCCTACCACTGGGGGTGGGGCGGCGGCGGCCTGGTGACCGGCGACGTCGCCAACGACCTGCTGCCGCTGGTGCTCGACCCGAACGTCTACATCCAGGAGAGCAAGGCCGTGACCTGCGACGTACGGCCCGGCAGGCGGCCGAGGGGCCGGGCGATGCTCGAGCTGCTGGAGGTGTACCGCCATGACTGAGCGGATGGGCTTCTTCACCGACACCAGCGTCTGCATCGGCTGCAAGGCCTGCGAGGTGGCCTGCAAGGAGTGGAACCAGCTGCCGGACGACGGGTTCGTGTTCGAGGCGACCTCCTACGACAACACCGGGCAGCTCGGGGCGAGCACCTGGCGCCACGTGGCCTTCATCGAGCAGACGCGTCCCGTGCGGATGAACGGGGACCAGGACGACGGTGTGGACCGCTGGCTGATGTCGTCGGACGTGTGCAAGCACTGCACCCACGCCGCGTGCCTGGACGTGTGCCCGACCGGTGCGCTGTTCAGGACCGAGTTCGGCACGGTGGTGGTGCAGCAGGACATCTGCAACGGCTGCGGCTACTGCGTGCCGGCCTGCCCGTTCGGCGTGATCGACCGCAGGGAGGGCGATGGGCGGGCCTGGAAGTGCACGATGTGCTACGACCGGCAGCGCGGGGGCCTCGAACCGGCGTGCGCCAAGGCGTGCCCGACCGACTCGATCCAGTTCGGTCCGCTCGACGAGCTCAGGGAGCGGGCCGAGGACCGGGTGGAACGGCTGCACGCCGACGGGCACCCCGAGGCCAGGCTGTACGGCGAGAGCCCGGACGACGGGGTGGGCGGCGCGGGCGCGTTCTTCCTGCTCCTGGACGAGCCGGAAGTCTACGGCCTGCCCCCTGATCCGGTGGTGACCACCCGCGACCTGCCGTCCATGTGGCGCTGGGCGGGGGCTGCTGCCCTGTCGGTGGCAGGGGTGGTGGCGGTGGCCTTCGCGGGGTTCGGCAACGGGGAGCGGCGGTGACGCGGGAGCGGTCGATGGTGCCGGAGGCCGAGTTCCGGTCGTACTACGGGCGGCCGGTGATCAAGGGTCCGATCTGGCATGAACCCCACATGCCCACATATCTCTACTTGGGAGGTCTGTCGGGGGTTTCGTCGATGATGGCCGTGGTGGCGGGGTTCACCGGGCACCACCGGCTCGCCCGCACCGCCCGGGTCGCGGCGGCGCTCGGGGCGGCCACCGGCGCCGGCCTCCTCGCCGCCGAGCTGGGCAGGCCCGAACGGTTCCTCAACATGCTGCGCGTGTTCAAACCGACTTCGCCGATGAGCGTGGGCTCCTGGATCCTCGCCGCACAGGGCGGGCTGTCGGCGGTCGCCGCCTCGTCCGAGCTGACCGGGATCCTTCCCGTCGTGGGCGACGCGGCGGTCCTCGCCACGGGCGTGACCGGCCCGCTGACCGCCACCTACACCGCCGTCCTCGTCGCCGACACCGCCGTGCCCGCCTGGCACGAGGCGTACAGGGAGCTGCCCTTCCTGTTCGCCGGGAGCGCGCTGGCCGGCGCGGGGGCGATGGGCATGCTGGCGACGCCGCGTGCGGAGGCGGGGCCCGCCCGTGCGGTGGCGGTGCTCGGGGCCGCCATGGAGACCGTCGCGGGCGCGGTGATGGAGCGCAGGCTGGGGCCGGCCGGCGAGCCGTACCGGCTGGGGAGGGCGGGCCATCTGATGCGCTCGGCCCGCGCGCTGACGGCCGGCGGGGGGCTGCTCGCCGTCGTCGCCGGGCGCAGCCGTACGCTCACCGCCCTGTCCGGCCTCGCCCTTACGGCCGGCGCCCTGTGCACCCGCTTCGGCGTCCTGAAGGCGGGCAGGGCCTCGGCCGCCGACCCGAAGTACACGGTCGTCCCCCAGAGACAGCGCCTGGCCGACGAGCGCCCCGCCTGACCGTGTGCCGCTTCGGCCTCAACCCGCTCACCTGCGGGTAGGTTCTGCTTTGGAGGCGTGTGGGCGCCTGGTGGCCCCCGCGGTCTTCAAAACCGACGAGGCCGAGGTCCTCGGCCTGGCGGGTTCGATTCCCGTCCGCCTCCGTTCTATTTTCAAAGGGTGGACCCACGAAGGCGCGTGCCACGCACCGACGCCGTGCTCGCCGATCCTCGGCTGGCCGCGGCGGGTGAGCGGCTGGGCCGGTCGGTCGTCAAGGACGTGGTGGCGCGGGCCCAGCAGCGGGCGCGCATCGGTGAGATCGCCCCCGAGGAGGTCGCGGACGCGGCCGTGGCGGCGCTCCCGCCCCAGGCCGCGAGCCTGCGCGCGGTGATCAACGCGACCGGCGTGCTGGTCCACACCAACCTCGGCCGGGCGCCGCTGTCGCTCGCCGCGGTCGAGGCCATGGCGGCCGCGGCCGGTGCCGCCGACGTGGAGTTCGACCTGGCGACCGGCGCCAGGGCCCGCCGCGGACGGGGCGCGCTGGACGCGCTCGCGCGCGCCGTGCCCGCGGCCGAGGACGTTCACGTCGTCAACAACAACGCCGCCGCGCTCGTCCTGGTGGCCACCGTGCTCGCCGCCGGGCGGGAGATCGTGATCAGCCGCAGCGAGCTGGTGGAGATCGGCGACGGGTTCCGCATCCCCGACCTGCTCGTCTCCACAGGGGCGCGGCTGCGCGAAGTGGGCACCACCAACCGCACCACCTACCACGACTACGCGGCGGCCGTCGGACCGGAGACCGGATGCGTGCTCAAGGTGCACCCGTCGAACTTCCGGGTCGAGGGTTTTACCGGCACCGCCGAGGTGCCGGAGCTGACCGGGCTCGGTGTGCCCGTCGTGGCCGACATCGGTTCCGGACTGCTCACCCGCGAGCCGCTGCTGCCCGCCGAGCCGGACGCGACGACCGTGCTCGAGGCCGGGGCGGATCTCGTGACCGCCAGCGGCGACAAGCTGCTCGGCGGGCCGCAGGCGGGGCTCCTGCTCGGCCGCCGCGACCTGGTCGAACGGTGCAGGCGGCATCCGCTCGCCCGCGCGCTGCGGGTCGACAAGCTGACGCTTGCGGCGCTGGAGGCCACGCTCCGGGGTCCCGCCGTCCCGGTCCGCCAGGCCTTGTACGCCGATCCGGCGACGCTCGGCGACCGGGCCGCGGCGCTCGCCGACAAGCTGGCCGGTGCCGGGGTCGACGCGCGAGCCGTACCGAGCGAGGCCGCTGTGGGTGGCGGGGGAGCGCCCGGCGTCACGCTGCCGAGCGCCGCCGTGAGCCTGCCCGAGCGGCTGGCCGTACCGCTGCGAACCGGCGATCCCCCGGTCGTCGGCCGGCTCGAGGGTGGACGGCTGCTGCTCGACCTGCGCACCGTTCCCGGCGACAGGGACGGCGACGTGGCCCGCGCGATCCTCGAGGTGAGCGGCTGATGCACGTCGTCGCCACGGCGGGTCACGTCGATCACGGCAAGTCCACGCTCGTACGGGCGCTCACCGGGATGGAGCCCGACCGGCTGGCGGAGGAGCGGCGGCGGGGGCTGACGATCGAGCTGGGCTACGCCTGGACGGTTCTGCCCTCGGGGGGGCGCCTCGCCTTCGTGGACGTTCCGGGCCACGAGCGGTTCCTCGGCACGATGCTGGCCGGGGTCGGTCCCGTGCCTGCTGTCATGTTCGTGGTGGCCGCCGACGAGGGCTGGATGCCGCAGTCCGAGGAGCACCTGGTGGCGTTGGAGGCCCTTGGCGTACGGCACTGCCTGCTCGCGGTGACCCGCGCCGACCTCGCCGACCCGGCCCCCGCGATCGACCAGGCCCGGACCCGCCTGTCCGCCGCCGGGCTGGGTGGCGTGGTGCTGCATCCGGCTCGCGCTGCGGCCGGCGGTCCGAATGGGCTGGGTGGCGTCGAGGCGGTGGGGGTGAGCGGGCGTACCGGTCAGGGGCTCGGCGAGCTGCGGGAGGCGCTGGACCGGCTGGTCGCAGGGCTTCCCGCGCCCGATCCGGCGGCGCCGGTCCGGCTGTGGATCGACCGGGTCTTCACCGTGACCGGAAGCGGCACGGTCGTGACCGGGACCCTGCCCGAGGGCACGATCTCGGTCGGCGACGAGCTGGCACTCGGCGGCGAGCCGGTGCGGGTCAGGGCGCTGGAGTCCCTCGGGGAGCCGCTGGCCTCGGTGACCGGTGTCGCCAGGGTGGCGGTGAACCTGCGCGGCCGCGGCCTTCCCGAGCGAGGCAGGGCCCTGGTCACACCCGGCCGATGGGCGTCCACGGACCTGGTCGACGTCCGGATCTCACCTGTCGGAGCCCTCCGGGACTCCGACCACGGACCGGCGGACCGAGGCGACGGCGGCAAGCACGGCGAAGGGGAGCGGCGCCTGCCCAGGCGGCTCACCGCGCACATCGGGTCGGCGGCGGTGGCGTGCGAGGTGCGGCGGCTCGGCGGGCACATCGTACGGCTGCGCCTGGCCCGCCCGCTCCCGCTCCACCTCGGAGACGTCCTGCTGCTGCGGGACCCCGGCCGCGACCGGGCCGAGGTACGGGTGCTGGCCCGGGCCGGCGTGCTCGACGTGCGCCCGCCGGAGCTCGAACGCAGGGGCGCCGCGCGGGCGCACGCCGCGCGGCTGGAGCCGGCCGCGCCGGACGCGGCCTCCGCCCTGCGCACCCATCGGCTGCTGCGCGCGGCCGACCTGACCGCCATGGTCGGGGCACCTGGCGGGCAGCCGGTCTGCGGCGACTGGTACGCGGACCCTGAGCACTGGGCCGAGCTGGCCAGGCGGCTGGCCGAGGTGGCGCTGCGGTACGCGGCGGAGCACCCGCTGGAGCCCGGCATGCCGGTGGAAGCGGCCCGGCACGAGCTCGACCTGCCCGACCGGCGGCTGGTCGGCGCGCTGGTACGGCCCCCGTTCACGGTCGCCGAGGGCCGGATCCTCACCCGGCCTACCGGCCTGCCCGTGCCTGTGGCCCGCGCTGTCGAGCGGCTGAGAGCGGAGCTGTCCGCGCACCCCTTCCAGGCGCCGGAGGCCGGACGGCTGGCCCAGCTGGGGCTGGGCACCAGGGAGCTGGCGGCAGCCGTACGGGCGGGGAGGCTGCTGCGCGTGACCGAAGGCGTCGTGCTGCTGCCCGGCGCGGACGCCAGGGCGGCTGAGCTGCTGAGGCGGCTGCCGCAGCCCTTCACGGTCAGTCAAGCCAGGCGCGCTCTCGACACCAGCCGAAGGGTCGCGGTGCCGCTGCTGGAACACCTCGATCGGAACGGGGTCACCGAACGGATGGACGAGGTCCTTCGCCGCTGCCGTTGACCCACGGTAGGTATTCGCGTTCGCGACAAAGCCGTCACGGTGAAGTGGGCTCTATCATGAGGCTCGTGGCCATCTCTCAAGTAGATCGGCGCTTAACACTCCGCAGGCGGCTCCTGCTCTGGTGTGTGACCAAAAGGCCTGGTTGGCGATATGTGAATGAGCCAGATTTCGGAACCAGCCTCGCTCACCTGTGGAGACGGTCAGGCGAACCCTCGGTACGGCGGCTTCGGAGGACCCGTCATGCGAGGCGAGGCAGCTGGGGACATCGATCGATCACGTGCGTCCTGTCCGGCAGAGTGCTGCCGCCATGGGAATTCGTGGAATGGTTTGTGCTGGCATGCATGGAGACATCGTCCACGCCCGTACAGGTATCTCTCGGCTTCTTGAGGGCCGAGTACTCAGAGATCGAGTCCGGCGTATCGCGCCCCCACTACCGGTTCAATCCCGCGCAAGCACCCGAATGGGTGATGATCGCAGCCGGTTCTGGAATCGCTGGAAATGCCGCCTACGACTTACTGAAAGCGGGTCCGGGAATGCTCCATAGCGTCGCCGGGCGCAGGCGATTGATCTGGGGCGCGACGGGAACGGCCGCCCTCACCGCCGCAGCCCTTCTCCATCCGTGGCAAGACGGCGGCATCGCCGTTTTCCTGACCGCCGCACTCCTTGCCCTCCAGTACATTCACTTCCGCCTGCGATGCGACTCAAGCTCATCGGCGCTTCCAGGCATCTCGGCGAGGCCATGGCCAATTCACGGGATCTCCGGTGCAAGGCCCCGGGGTCGGGCGAGGAAATGGATTATCTGCTCCGGTATCTACGCATGGCCTCCGCGATGCTTCGTCAACTCCTCGCCGAACACATCCCTGACGATCCGAGCTCATTGAGCGCATCGGTCGGCATGTATCTTGACAAGGCGCTCACCTACGCGGATGTGTTATGCGAAAAGCATGCAGATGTCATGCTGACTTCTATCGTGAAAGAGGACCTGCAGGTGAGTCGAAGCGCAGTGAAGGAGGTGGAAACGAACGTACGACAATGACCCCGAGACGTTCGCGACCGGTCATCAGTTTCGTGATCTCTGTGGGGTGCGTCCCGATCGACAGCCGGCTGGAGTCGAGTTCCGGGCTGGTCCTCTCCTGGGGTCCGCGCGTCTCCGCGTGGTCGACCCCGGGTGCCGCCGACGAAAAATCGCTTCTCCGCTCGCGCCGGTTTCAATACACTCGCCACGAACGGCGCGCCGCCACGACATCGCGGCGCGCGCTTTGACGAGGGAGGGGAGCCGGCCGTGCGCTACAGCACTGTTGCGGTCATCCCCTCGTCACGGCACGAGGTGATCCTGGTGTCTTCGTCGGCCCGGTATCGGCTGCGCGGCCGCTACCGGATGTCCCCCTGACGAACACCTGATCCCTGTCCGCCCGGCACTCAGATAGTCGGCCGGGCCTGTCTCGATGCGTTTTGTGCCGCATCGGGCCGTTTCGTCCGGGAATCGCGCTGTCCTGTTCGGATCCTCTCGAAGGGCCATGGGCCGTGCGTGCCAACCCGCACCATCGTCACTCCTCGGAGCCGGCATTCCGTACGGCAGGCCGGCTCGCGCTGCGGGAGGCCCTGCTCGCCTGCCACATGGTGCTGCTGGAGCCGGTGGTGGAGGTCACGGTCACCGTGCCCGACGCCGCCGCCGGCGGGGTGCTGGGCGACCTGGCGGCACGGCGCGGCCGGATCTCGGACACGACCGCGAGGGCGGGCACGGTAATGATCACCGCGATCGTGCCGTTGGCCGAGGTGTTCGGCTACGCCACCCGGCTGCGTAGCCGTACCCAGGGTCGTGGAACCTTCACCACCCGGCCCGCCGGTTACGCCCCGGCGCCGACCGCGACGTCCAACGAGCAGCCGTCCCGGTAGAAGCCGGCGACGGCCCCGTCCACACGGGCGGGGCCGTCGCCGGCCTGGGGCCAGGCGGTTCGCCCCGTCCCGGAGCGCCCGCACGCGACGGACCGGGCCGTCGTCGGGACGGTTACCTCAGAGCTTCGAGACGTAGTACATGTTGCCGCCCGGCTGGAGGATGTCGGCCAGGGTCGCGGCGCTGAGGGTGTGGGTGCCTCCGGTCGGCTTCCACGGGTCGTACACGGTGATCGTGCCCTGGAGCTTGTCGTAGCCGTAGGCGATGATCGCGTGGCCGACGTTGGTGCCCTTGATCTTGCCCTTGTTCCAGGGCAGCTTCTCCATCCACACCGCGATCACCGGCGCCCGGTGCAGGTCGCCGATGTTCTCCGACACCCGCTTCATGAGCATTCCGGGGTTGCCGTCCGCGTCGGTGGGGATCGTGTACTTGTATCCGCGCGACTTCACGTAGGCGTTGATCACCGGTACGGCGTTGACGCCCTTGGTTCCGGACGTCGTGGTCTTCATCTTCTTGGCGAGGGTGGACTGGCTGACGTTGACGCCGAAGCTCGACAGGCTCATCGACGACGACGCGGGCACGCAGTAGTAGTTCGTCTGCTGCCGCTGTCCCGTGAGCGCGAGCTTGTAGCTGCGGGGGGTGAAGATCCCCTTGGTCTCCGCGCTCGCGGTCGGCGACGGTGTGGCAGTCGGTGAGGCGCTCGGGGAGGGCGTGGCGGTCGTGGACGGGGTGGCGCTCGCGCTCGGAGTAGGGGTCGCCAGTGGGGTGGGGGACGCGTAGGCCGGTGTCAGAGCGGTGAACTGCAGGGCGCCCACGGTCGTCAGCATGGTGACGGCGATGCTCCTGGTTCCCGTCTTCCACTTCTTCACTTGATCACTCCACACTTGAACCTGAATGATGACAATGGTCAAGGACCGTAGTTGATTGGCAAAGACTGTGCAATCGGCTGGTCATCTCGTCCAAGCGGGACGGAAGGGGTGAGATCGGCGCCGTCAGTGCAGGCCTCGGCGAGTTCCCCCGCCCAGGCGGAGTCGACGGGGGCATTCAGCGCATGATGCGTCAATCGTCGAAGCGAGTCTCCAGCTCTTCGTAGTCGGCGCTGATGTGCCGCAGGAGTTCTCGCAGGCTGTCGCCGTACACGGCGACGGCGGCGAACACGTCGAAGGCGTCCGCACCCCGGCTGATCGTCACGGGCTCGGCCGGGGTGAGATCACCGGTCAAGCTCTCGACGATGCTCACCACGCCGTCCAGAACGGTGAACCCGTGGGGCGGGAGGCCGGGCGTCACCACTGTCCAGGGGACGATCCCGAGGCTGACGTGCGGAAGCGTGGAGGCCCGCGCGAGCCGTCCGAGTTGCGCCCGCATCAGGGCCGGTGACCCCAGCCAGGTCCGTACGGCTCCCTCGGTGAGGACGAACGAGAAGTGCCGCCCGAACTCGAACAGCAGGCTCTGCGCCTCCATACGGACCGCCATGGCCTCCGCCACGTCGTCCTGGTCGACATCCGGTCCGAGGGTGAGTGCGAGATGCGCGTAATCGGCTGTTTGGAGCAGCGAGGGGACCATCGCCGAGTGGAACACCTGGATCCGCTGAGCCGAGCGGAGCCGAGCCGCGTTCGCCGCTTCCCGTTCGGCCAGACCTCCCTTCAGCCGAGAGGTGTCGTCGCACAGCCGTACGAGCAGGTCGTCCAGCTCGCCGCGCGTGGGCTCGTCGAGCTCCAGCGCCGCCACCAGCAGGTCTACGGTCTCGGGAACGGGAAGGAGCTGCCCGGTCTCGATCCGGGAAATCGTCGGTTGAGCGATCCCCGCCCGCAACGCGAGGTCCTGGTCGGTCAGCCCGGCGTCCTTGCGGAGTCGCTGAAACAGCTCACCCAACGCCCGTAGGCGATCCCGACGATCCTCCACACCCAGCGTTCTATCACCCACGCCCACCCACCTGGGCTCGGATTCGGATCTCTCCAGAATTGTCCTCGTCGGTATCGAGGGTGGCGCTTTGTTCCTGGCGCGGCTCGGGCTTGAGGAGTGTGCCTTTCCGGCGATGGATTCCTCCCTACTGGTAGGACCAGCCGCTCCACCTGTCCACCGTGATCACGACCACCGGGCCCTCGGGCGGGCGGGACCTGTACGGCTCGTAGCGCTCACCCAGTCGTGCGATCCACGTCGCTCTCTCCGAGGGATCCTCGACGATCGCGGCCCTGCCGTCCGCTCGCGCCCACCACAACCGTGACCAGTCCTCGTCGTAGTGGTCGACGAGCAGGCAGACCCGTTCGTTGGCGACGATGTTCCTCAGCCTGCGTAGATCCGGGGTCTTCTTCGGCTTGTGGTCGACGGCGAACGCGATCTGATCGTCCTGGACGGCGAACACGATCGGCACGAGGTGCGGTGTTCCCTGGCTGTCGGCCGTGGCGAGCGTGGCGGTCCGCGCTGCCGCGAATCTCTCTCTGGCGGCGAGCTCCTCCATGACGGCATTCAACCAGCATGGATACGGAAGCACCGGTCAGCCGGTGCCGAGCAGAGACCGGCTCCGAGCCTCTCCCCAGATCGAGGACGCGTCCACGTAGGGGCGGAGGAGCGCGGTCAGTTCCGCGTCGCCTCGGTCGTTGAGCTCGTCCTCCCCGATCTTCCGCGCGGCACCGGCGAGAAGGTCGGCGACCTGAATCCGCGGATCCGACCGCGAGTCGACGAGTCGAAGACCGGCCAGTCCGCCGCCGCGTGACGCGTGAAGCCGGGCGACCCGATCCTCCGTCAGCAACGTCTGTCGATCGTGGACGATCGAGACCGGCCGTCCGCCTTCGCCCCAGTGGACGACGGCCTGGACGATGGCCGGGATCAGCGGGTCCAGCACCGGCATCATCCGCGGATCGTCGAGCAGTCCCGCCCGGAACAGTTCCACGCCCGGCCTGGCCCGCGAGAGCAGCTCCATGATGTCGCCGATGCGCCCTCCCGTGACCCGCAGTCCGTCCACCATGCGGAACGCCTCATCGACGGAGGCCCCGGGCCCGCGCCCGTTCTTGGTGCGCAACAGGTCGTTGAAGGACTCCAGGAAGATGCCCCATCGCTCCTGCCCCAGCGTGTCCGGACCATCGCGATACAGGTCGACGGCCATGTCGCCGTCAGCGCCCTTCATCGCCGCGATCAGGTCGACGACTCTGGTGACGACGAAGAACGCCTTGTCGATGAGATACACGTGCGTGTCGCCGAGAAGCGGCCCCGACGGGCCGAGCATCCACTTCAGAGCCTCCCGATGCTTCGAGCGCCGGATGACATCCGACTTGTACTCCAGCGTCGGAGAAGGCGCCCTGTGCCGTACCTCCTGGATACAGGCCGCGGCCGACTCGATGTCCAGTCGCACGCTGGCGTGAGCGAAGACCTTGGTGTTTCCACCGACGAGCTTCTCTCCCTCCGAGCCGGACTCGTCGCAGGCGATCTCCAACGATGACTCCATGAACGCCAATCTCGCAAAGCGGCGCCGGCGGCTCAAGGGGATTACCGGCGCCGCTGACCAGGTGGGGATGAGATTGTGTGTCTGATTCTCGCCGGTGGGAGGCCCCGCGACTCCCCTACCGTCGCCAGTAGGAGTGGCGTGGGTGAAGGGGGAAGACGATGGGCGATGCCTGGTCGGTGCTGGAGAGGTTCTACGCCGCGGAGGCGGACTACATCGCGGCCGGTGGTCTCGGCAAGGGGGACTACGCGCAGGTCGCCGTCCATCTGGATCCTGACGTCGTGCTGCACCAGGCGCCTGGCATGCCGTTCACCGGCACCGGCAGTTGGCGGGGGCATGACGGCATGGAACGGTTCCTGGCCGTCTTCAGCGACACGTGGACGTCGATGGAGTTCCTGGCGCAGGATCACGTGTCCAACGGTGACACCGTCGCGGTTCGCAGCCGGGTGCGGTTCCGTTCGCGCGCGACAGGCCGGGAGGTCGAGGCTCTGATCGTGCAGTGGATCACCATGCGGGACGGGCGGATCGTCGAGGTGCGGCCGATCTACTGGGATCCGTCCGCGATCGCGGAGGCCTGCGGCTGGTAGGCGCGAACCGCCCTCCAGGGGCGGGCGGGAGCCAGGCAGTCGGCTGGTGGTGGCAAAGGTCGAGGAAGCGCCGTGTGTCTCCGTTGACCCATAGGAGGCGGCTGAATAAATTCCGACCCGTTCTGCGGCCGAGCGAAGCGGTGGAATCGGATGCACTCGATCATTCGTCCAGTTCAGCGGGATCCTGACGCGACGCGACGCACCGCGCCGCCCGAATCACGGGAGGAAGGTCCCGCGCTGGGTGTGGCGCGCTGTTTCGGTGAGCGGCCGGTGCCGTTCGAGGAGCCGGTCGAGGAGAGCCTCGCGCTGGTCGAGCCGTCACCGGGTGAGCTGCTCGCCGCTGCTCGCATGGCCGTCGCCGAAGGAAGCCCGCTGGTCGTCGCCGCGCGTACCGACGCGTACGCGGGGTTCCTCCGCTCGCTGTCGCTCGAGCACCCTGAGCTGGTGGTCGGGTTGGTGATGACCGACGGCACCGTCATGGCGCCAGTCAGTCCAGAGCCCGGCTACCACGAGCTGGCCGTCGACGAGTGGGGCGGGCTGTGGCGTCGGGAGAGCGTGCCGTTGGAACTGCCCGAAGGGGAGATTCCACTCGGGCCCGATGACGTGGTGCTGGTCAGCGGGGGCGGTAAGGGGTTCGGGCACGCGTGCGCGAAGGCGCTCGCCGAAGCGACGGGAGCCAGGCTCGCTCTCCTCGGGCGCTCCGAACCTGATGACGATCCGGCCCTGGCCGCCGATCTCGCCGCTCTCGCGACGGACTACGCCTACGAGCCCGCCGATCTCGGTGACTCCGTAGCGGTGGCGCATGCCGTACGGGCGCTGGAAGAGCGGCTCGGCCGGGTGACGGCGATCGTGCACGCCGGAGGGGTGCGCAGGCCCGCCCGGTTCTCCGAGCTGACGGACGGGGAGATCGTGCTGCACGTCGCGCCGAGGGTCGGGGGGCTCGAGGCGCTGCTGGCCGTGGTGGAGCCGCCGCGGCTGGTGGTGACGTTCGGTTCGGTGATCGGCAGGTACGGCCGGGCGGGCGCGTCGCACATCGCCCTCGCCGACGGGCTCATGCGGGAGCGGGCGCGCAACGCGAGGAGCCGGGTGACGCGGGTGCTCGCCATCGAGTGGGGGAGTGAGGGCACGTGCGACCAGTTCCTTCGCCTGCTGGCCGTACCCGATCTCTCCGGGACTGTCGCCGTCCGTACCGATGGCGATCCGTATCCGCGAAAATGAGGGCATGAACGAGCAGTGGCAGGAGATCGGCGATCGAGTGTTCGTCCGTCGGCACGAGTCCTACGACCTGAACGTGGGTCTTGTCGTCGGTGACGGTCAGTGTCTGGTTCTCGATACGCGGGAGTCCCACCCGAAGGCCGCCGACCTCGTCGAGGCCATCAGGAGGATCACTGCTGACCCCTGGGTCGTCGTCAACAGCCACGCCCATTTCGATCACTACTTCGGGAACGCGTTGTTCGTGCCCGCCGAGTTCTGGGCCCACAAGAGGGCCGCCGAGGAGATCAAGAGGGACGGCGAGGCGACCAGGGACAGGGTCGCCGCCTCCAGGGAGCCCGAGGCCGCGGACGTGGAGATCGTGGTGCCCGACCACACGTTCACCGACCGGGCGACGCTGGACATCGGCGGCAGGCCGGTGCACCTGCGCTACTTCGGCAGGGGGCACACCGACAACGACATCATCGCGCACGTGCCCGACGCTGGTGTGATCTTCGCCGGGGACCTGGTGGAGGAGGGGGCGCCGCCGGCGTTCGACGACGGCTACCCGCTCGACTGGCCGGGCACGTTGTCGGCGATGCTGGCCGAGCTGGGGGAGCCGGTGATCGTGCCGGGGCACGGCGCGGTGGTGGACCGCGCGTTCGTCACCGCCCAGATGAACGACCTGGCCGTCACCGCGGATCTGGCCCGTCGCGCGCATGTCGAGGGGCTGCGTGACCTGGTCTCGCAGATCCCCTATCCGCAGGCGATCGAGCGGGCGTTCCTGCAGCTCGACAACGGCGGGTGAGTCGACCACTACCTGGAAGCCATATCCCATGCCTCCTCCTATAGTGCATAATGCAATATAGGAGGAAGCATCATGGCGAGACGCCACGACTTGGTCGGACTGACCGTGCTGGCCATGCTCTCGGTGCGCGCCGGCCACCCCTACGAGCTCCACCGCTTCATCGTCGACACGCACAAGGACTACGTGACGGGGCTGCCCCGCAGCCTCTACCACGCGGTCGAACGGCTGGCGAAGGAGGAGCTGATCGTGCCGGTCGAGACCACGCGTGAGGGCCGCAGGCCGGAGCGCACGGTCTACGAGATCACCGAGGAGGGCCGTGCGGAGCTCTCGGTACGGCTGCGCAGGCTCCTGGAGCAACCGGAGGCGGACCGGCGGGCCTTCACGGCCGCGATCTCGCTGATCGGCTGCCTGCCCTCGTCCCAGGCGAAGATGGCGCTGCGCACGCGGGCGGCCAGTCTCGAAGGGGGCATCGCCGGGCTGGCGAGCCATCGGAAGGCGCTGGTCGACAGCGGGCTGCCCGAGGTGCTCACGCTGGAACTGGAGTGCGCGCAGGCGCTTCAGGAGGCGGAGCTCGCCTGGGTGAAGGATCTGATCGGCAGGATCGACGAGGGGCGGCTCGACTGGCCGGGCTCGGTCAGGAGCGCCCTCCTCGAGCAGGTGCTCGACTGACAGAAGAGGCCGCCGAGGTGCGCCAACACCTCGACGGCCGACAAACCCGAACACGGCGCCTGCCCTGTCCAGGATTCGCAGTCTCCAGGATAGGCGCCAGAGATGGAGACCCCATGAACCACCTGCTCCAGCGGCTGGCCGAAGCGTGGAACGCGGGTGACGCCGCCGCCTACGCCGACCTGTTCACCGAGGACGCCGACTACATCACCTATTTCGGCCTCCACCTCCGCGGCAGGGAAGCCATCGAGGCGACGCACAGGAAGCTGTTCGAACTCCCCATCAAGATCGACATGGGCGTGGGGGAGCCCCAGGTCAAGGAACTGGCCCCCACCGTACGGCAGGCGATCGTCCAGGGCGGATCCAACGGGCGCGCCTCGGTCGTCTCCTTCACCGCCGTCGAGACCGGCGAAGGCTGGCGTTTCGCGTTCTTCCAGAACACGAGGGTGACCAAGCCGTGAAGAAGCTCATCACCGAGGAGTCGGGCGTGGTCGAGGCGCCGGTCGCACACGTCGAGCGCGAGCTCAGGAAGGCGCTCGGCGGCGAACTGGCCCACCAGGGCGGCTGGTGGTACAGAGGCGAGTGGTCCGTGGCGCCCCATCCCAGGGGTTCGCTGGTCGTCCACCGCGTCTTCAACGTCGCCGACCGGTTGCGCTGGGCCGTACCGCTGGCCAACAGGTTCTTCATCGGCTTCGACGAGGCCACGAGGGAGGCCTTCCGTCAGATGACGGCGAAACTCTCCTGAAGGTCGCGGGGCGGGCCCCTGGCCCGCCCCACGACCCAGGGGGTCAGACCAGGCTGATCACACCCTTGGACACCTTGATCGTCTTGCGTGCGAGCGGGCGCTTGGCGGGCCCGCGGACCACCGCGCCCGTCGAGATGCTGAACTTGCTGCCGTGGCAGGGACAGTTGATCGTCCCGCCGCTGACGTTGGCCACCGCGCAACCCCGGTGGGTGCAGATGGCGCTGAAGGCTCTGAACTTGCCCTTGGACGGTTGCGTCACCACGTACTTGCCCTTGAGGATCCTCCCGCCGCCGACCGGGATGCTCCTGGTCTTGCTCAGGACGGGACCCGCCGCCGCCTCGGCCGGTGTCGTCCACAGGAACAGCGCCCCCGTGCCCGCCGCTCCGCCTCTGATGATCAGTGCCCGACGTGTGATCATTCGTGCCTCCTCACAGAGGTTTCACGTACGCCAGGCTCATCCGGTTCATCGGGAATCTCGCGACGAACCCCCCGTCTCGTACGGCAAGCGTCCCGCCGTGCAGCGTCGCGATGTCCCTGGCGATCGGCAGGCCGAGCCCGACCCCGCCGCCGTCCCTTGCCCTGGCCTCGTCCAGCCTGGTGAAGCGGTCGAACACCGCCTCCCTGTGCTCGGGCGGGATCCCGGGGCCGTCGTCGAGCACCTCGAGGACCGCCTCGCCGTCCTTCTCGTGCACTCGGACCTCCACGGCCGTCGCCGCGTGCCGTACGGCGTTGTCCACGAGGTTGGTGACCAGCCGGGAGAGGTGCCCGCGGGAGCCGTTGATGACCACGTCGGGGCTGATGTCCAGGGTGACGGCGGTTCCGGGGCGGACGCTCTCCTCGGCGACGACCTGGCCGAGGTCGATCTCTGCCGCCTTGAGCGGCTCGCCCGCGTCCAGCCTGGCAAGCAGCAGGAGGTCGCCGGACAGCCGCTGGAGCCGGTCGACGTCGGCCAGCGCCTCGGTCGACAGGTCGGTGGGCTCGGCCAGCTCCAGCCGCGCGCGGAGCGTCGCGATCGGGCTGCGCAGCTCGTGCGCGGCGTCGGCGACGAACTGCTTGTGCCGCTCGACCGCCGTCTCCAGCCGGTCGAGCGTGCCGTTCACGGTGGTGGCGAGCCCGGCGATCTCATCGCCGGACTCGGGGACCGGCACCCGCTGGTGCAGGTCGCGGGCGGTGATGTCGGCGACCTTCGCCCTGATCGCCGCCACGGGCGCCAGTGCTCTGCCGACGGAGAACCACGTCATTCCCGCCACCACCAACAGCAGGAGCGGCACGCCGGGCAGCAGCAGTCCGTTCAGGGTCTGCAGCGCCTGCTCCGCGCCGGCCAGCGAGGCACGGCCCCGGATGGTCACGGGGCCGGCTTCGGTGGCCACGGCCATGGTGGCGACGGCGAAGTCATCTCTCGTCGTCTCCCACGGGACGGTCTCCGCCATGGTGGTGCTGATCTGCACGTCGGGGTCGGCGGTGTACTGGAGCCGCTCGGCCGGCTTCGCCTCGACGGCCAGCGGCACGACGGAGATGGCCTTCCTGGCCGCTTCCGCGTTGGCGCTGGCCTCCAGGCTGCCCTTCAGCGAGGCGACCAGGACGGCCGTGGCGATGCCGAGCGCGACGGCGACGACGACGGTCGCCGCGATCGTGGCGCGCAGCCGTACGGACGAGAGGTTCACGCCGCCTCCAACCGGTAGCCCGCGCCCCTGACGGTCTCGATCACGCCTGGGCCGATCTTGCGGCGCAGCGCGCTGACGTAGACCTCGACGATGTTGGGGTCGCCTTCGTAGCTGAAGTCCCATGCCTGGGCGAGCAGGTCGCTCTTGGAGACCACCTCGCCCGCCCTGCGCGCCAGGCCGTGCAGCACGGCGAACTCCTTGGGGGTGAGCGCGATCTCGACGCCTGCCCTGCGGCAGCGCATGCCCGCGGGGTCGACGATCAGGTCTCCCACCGTGATCGACACCGGCCGCTCCTTGCCGCCGCGTCTGACCAGGGCGCGCAGCCTGGCCACCAGGACGACGTAGGAGAACGGCTTGGCGAGGTAGTCGTCCGCGCCGGTGTCGAGCGCCTCGGCCTCGTCGTAGACGCCGTCCTTCGCGGTGAGCATCATGATCGGCGTCCAGTTGCCCGCCTCACGGAGTTTCGCGCAGAGCGCGTACCCGTTCAGCCTGGGCAGCATGACGTCCAGGACGATCGCGTCGTAGTCGTTCTCCGAGGCCATCCACAGGCCGTCGCGGCCGTCGTAGGCGACGTCGACCGCGAAGCCCTCACCGGCCAGGCCGCCCTTGACCAGGTCGGCCAGTCTCTTCTCGTCCTCGACCAGTAGTACTCGCACGGTGTTCAGAGTGCCTGACGCGACCTAAAGCCAACCTGAAGATCATTTCGGCTGCCTTCAGTGTGCCTTCAGGTTCGGTGGACGAAGCTGCGGTCGTTCCGTTCAACCGAAGGAGATGGAAGTGTTCAAGCGACGTATCGCCGCAATCGTTGCCGTGGGTGCCGTGCTGTTGACCGGAGGCCTCGCCGGATCGGCCAACGCCTCCTCGGACGAGCCGCCCGCCAAGGGCACCTGCGTGACGAGCGACGGCAAGACCTTCGAGTTCACCGAGGCGGTTCGCGCGGTCAGGCTGGAGCCGGGCAAGGGGGGCGAGGCCTCCCTCCTCGCCGACGCCCCGGGCGCGCCGGGCACCGAGCACGCCGCCAGGATCCAGGTGGAGGCGCAGCCCGCGGACGACGAGAGCGTGCCCGAAGGCGCCGTGGCGATCGAGCGCTGGGGCAAGTCCGTCGAGGCCACCGAGGCCGTTCCCGCGACCCCCGCCCCCGGGGTCGAGGCCGGCGAGGTCAAGGGCCGCGTGATCAAGGCCACGGAGATCAAGGACGGCGACGTCTCGATCGCCACCACCGCCCCCGACGGCGACGTCACCAAGGCCATCACCATCACCTGCACCGCCAAGTGACCAGGTGAGCCCGGTCCCGCCGCACCGGTCATGGGGGTCCGGTACGGCTGGGCTCAGGTGAAGGACGGGTGCGGGCCCAGCGCCCAGTACTCGAAGAGCCCGTGGCCGACCTGCCCGTCGTACTCGAAGCGCCCGACCGCGTCCACCATGCCCCACATGCGGCCGGCGTCCTCGGGCAGCGTGTAGGTCACCCCCTGTACCACGGGCTCGCTCCCCTGGTACATGCCGTGCTTCCAGTCGGGCTCCAGGCCGTACCCCGTGCCGACCATGAGGTGGACCGGCAGGATCGGCGTGCACCGCACCTCGATCTTGTCGAAGGTGATCGTCGCCTCCACCACGTCGCGGGTGCCGGGGGCGTAGACGGGGTGGTAGCCGGGTCGGCCGAGATACTCCTCCTCGCGGCCGTCCGACCACACTCTCACGGCTTCCTCCAGCACCCTGCGGCCCTTGTCGTCCTCCTGGATGATGCAGAGGATCGCGTGGTCGTCGAACTGCATGGGGGCGTAGAGCCAGTAGAAGGTGCCTGGGTTCTTGACCTGGATGCCGGGCGGCTCGGGCTCGCCCACGGGCCTGATGCCCCACGAACGGTCTCTGGTGCCCTGCCATCCGTCGACGGGGATCTCGTCGTCGCCGACCATGATGGTGCCCGACCAGCGGCCGGTCTGTGCCAGCCGTACCGAATCGAAGACGACCCGCTCCTGCCAGCGCACGAAGTGGCGCGGTTCGAGCGTGGCCGGGATCGTGCCCGTCCACGTGAGGTCGAAGGCCAGGCCATGCTCGTTCGGCTCCAGGATCACCCTGAGCCGTTTGAGTCCTTCGATGACCTCGATCCTGAACGGGCCGACCGTGGTGTCCATGCGGTCGGGGCCGAGCTCGCGGGAGGCCCTGACCACCCGGTGCAGGTTCGTACGGCGGGCACAGGCGAAGGCGTCGGTGACGCCGAGGTTGGGGTACTGCCCGAGGCCGACGATGAGCATGAGCTCGTCGGAGCCCGGATGGCAGTTGAAGTAATAGCGATCGTAGAAATTGCGATCGGAGGTCGCGACGTGGCGCATGACCTGAGGGGCCTGGTGAATGGGAAAGTCGTCCAGCGGTGACAGGCTCATGCGCTTCGTTGTAGCAAGCGCTTGGTTATAGGTCAACGCGGCCGTGCGTGTGGCACGGCCGCGTCACACCCGTCAGGACATCTTTCGCGTGGCCTCGTCGACCTTGTCGGCCGCCTTGTCCGCGTTGGACGACACGCTGTCGGCCGTCCGGTCCGCACGTTCACTGACCCAGCGAGAGGCGTCAGTGGCGGAGTCCTTCATGTGGTCCGTCCACTGCTGAGCGTTGCGACGGTAGAACGCGTAGCCCGCCGCGCCCAGCGCCATCCCGGTCAGCAGGACCATGACCGGCCACCGGCGAGACCTCGCCGGCGTCGGGTCGATCCTGCTGGCCGCCTGGCTCAGCATCGAACTGACCCTCGGGGCGAGTTGATCCTCGACCCGATGGGCGGCATCCTCTAGCTTGGGTGCAGCCCAGTAACGCGCATTTTCGATCCGATTAGCGGCGACCACCTTGGCCTGGTCCGCCATCGGGACGAGCCGATCACCGGCTCGCATAGCCTGGACCTTCATTCGGCCCATCCACGTCGCGGGAATCTCGACTACGACGTGGCGCTTTCTGAGTGTCAGGGACACGACAACCTCCCCAGTCGTTGGGGCCCCGCAGCGTGACCTTCCCGGTACAAGGCGGCTCAATCATGACGAGCCGTGGGAGGATGCTTGGACGGCCCCACCGGCCGTGACGTCCAAACCATCACAGAACAAACCCTGTGCATAGAGGGGGGCAGCTGTCTCGTGGCTGAGAAGCTGATCGCAAACCTGCAGACCAACCGCGGTCTTATCAAGATCGAACTCTTCCCGAACAAGGCGCCGAAGACGGTTCGCAACTTCGTGGAGCTCGCCGAGGGCACCAAGGAGTGGACGCACCCCGGCACCGGCGAGAAGAGCACGGGCCGTTACTACGACGGCACGATCTTCCACCGCGTCATCGACGGATTCATGATCCAGGGCGGTGACCCGCTCGGCCAGGGCATCGGAGGCCCCGGCTACGAGTTCGACGACGAGATCCACCCGGAGCTCGTCTTCAACAAGCCGTACCTGCTGGCCATGGCCAACGCCGGTGTCCGCTTCGGCAAGGGCACCAACGGCTCGCAGTTCTTCATCACCGTGGTGCCGACCCCACACCTCAACCGCAAGCACTCCATCTTCGGCGAGGTCATCGAGGGGCAGGACATCGTCGACGCGATCGCCAAGACGCAGACCGACCGTCGCGACCGTCCCGCCGACGACGTCGTCCTTGAGTCGGTCACGATCGAGCGCGTCGAGGGCTGACGCGCGGGCTGGGGTACTCAGCTCACAAGGAACGTGAGGTTGCCGTCCCCGACGGTCCAGCGCGCGCGTTCCCGATGAGTAGGCTGGCGGTCAGTGGACGAGAAAGGCCCTTCATGACCAGCCAGCCGCCCAGCCCCCAGGAGACCGTGCCCACGTGCTACCGCCATCCTGGGCGGGAGACGTGGGTGCGCTGTCAGCGCTGCGAACGGCCCATCTGCCCCGACTGCATGCGGGACGCCGCGGTCGGCTTCCAGTGCCCCGAGTGCGTGGCAGAGGGCAACAGGACCGTACGGCAGGCGCGGTCGGTCTTCGGCGGCTCGGTCGTCGCCACGCCGTACGTCACCTACACGATCCTCGGCCTCATCGCCCTGGCGTTCGTCGGCCAGCTCCTCACCGACGACAGGCTCGGCGCCGCCCTCGCGATGAACACGGTCTACGTGGCCGCCGAGGGTGAGTACTACCGGATGATCACCAGTGCCTTCGTGCACTCCACAGGCCTGATCTTCCACGTGCTGTTCAACGCATGGGCGATCTATGCGATCGCGCCCTACCTGGAGCGCGCGTTCGGGCACATCAGGTTCGCCGCGCTCTATCTGCTCAGCGCGCTGGGCGGCTCGGTCATGAGCTTCTGGTTCGACGACTTCAGGGTGGCGACCGTGGGCGCTTCCGGCGCGGTCTTCGGCCTGTTCGCGGCGATCTTCATCGTGGGCCGCAAGCTCAAGCTCGACGTGCGCGGGATCGCGACCGTCATCATCCTCAACCTGGTGATCACCTTCGTGGTGCCAGCGGTCACGGGGCTCGGCATCAGCTGGACCGCCCACGTGGGCGGCCTGCTCACCGGCGCGGTGCTGGCGGGCGCACTCGTCTACGCCCCCAGGAACAACCGCGCCCTGTATCAGGCGTTGGCGCTCCTGGGGGGTTTCGCGATCCTCGCCGTCCTGACGATCGTGCGAGCGACCTCACTGCTCTCCTGACTTTCCCCAGGCTGTGGAAAACCTGTGGAAAGTACTAACGCCAGCGGGTGGAAAGCACCACACCGAAGATAATGAAAACGAACCCGACCAGCAGGTTCCAGTTGGAGAGCGACCCGATCAGGGGCGCTTGGGGAGCCACGTAGTAGATCGCGATCCACAGGATCCCGATGATCCACGACACGACCATGGTCGGCGCCAGCCATCGCGGGCTGATCTTGACCTCTTGCGACTTCTGGGGCGGCGTGTAGACCGCCTTCTTGCGAGTCTTCGGCTTGGGCACGGGATAACTCCTGCTGGCGGCCGGGGGCCATCCGGATAGTCCCCAGGCTCTCTGGTCTGCCCAGGATAGTCGCCACGCGCGGAACATGGCGATCCCTGGCATCCGCCGCGCGTCTGCATACCCTCGTCAACGTGAAGGCACTGCTGCGGACCATCGGAGAGCTGAGCATCACGGCGGGCCTGGCCATGCTGCTCTTCTGCGCCTACCTGCTGTGGGGCACCGGCGCCTACACCCAGCGCCAGCAGCTGCTGCTCCAGCGGCAGCTCGCGGAGGAACAGGGCGACGCCGCCGCCCGGCTCGACAGGATCGCCCTCGGGAACGCCGTGGCCATGCTGCGCATCCCCAGGCTCGGCGACGAGTACCGGTACGCCGTGGTCGAGGGCGTCGACGCCGAACACCTCAAGAAGGGGCCCGGCCACTACCCCGGCTCCGCGATGCCGGGCAAGGTCGGCAACTTCGTCCTGTCGGGCCACCGCACCACCTACGCGGCGCCGTTCAACCGCATCGACGAGCTGCGGCGCGACGACGAGATCATCGTGGACGCCCGCGAGGCCCGCTACACCTACCGGGTCATCTCGCAGGACGTCGTGGAGCCCGACGAGGTCGACATCCTCGCCCCCGTGCCGGGAAAACCCGACATCAGCGCCATCAGGGCGATGATCACACTGACGACCTGCCACCCCGAGTACTCCGCCGCCCAGCGGCTCATCGTGTACGGCGTGCTCAAGTCCACCGAGCCGAGAAAGGTCTGACATGTACGGCTGGATCTGGCGGCACCTGCCCGGCGGCCTCGGGAGGCGCCTCGTGACCGCCCTCGTCCTGATCGCCTTGGCGGGAGCCGTACTCTGGTATGTCGTCTTTCCCCTTCTCGAGCCCGCAGTGACGCTGGATGAGGTGACCGTCCGCAAATGATCCTGGTGGTCGACAACCACGACAGCTTCGTCCACACCATCGTGCAGTACCTGCGCTCTCTGGGCGCCGCCTGCGAGGTGCGGCCGCGCGACGTGGTGCGCGTGGAGGACGCCGACGGCTTCGCCGGCGTCCTGGTCAGCCCCGGGCCAGGGACGCCCGAGGCCGCGGGGGTGAGCGTCCCACTGGTCCTGCACGCCGCCGCCACGGACAAGCCGCTGCTCGGCGTGTGCCTCGGCCACCAGGCGATCGGGGTGGCGTTCGGCGCGGTCGTGTCCAGGGCGCCCGAACTCATGCACGGACGCACGAGCGCCATCACGCACGACGGCAGAGGGGTGTTCGCGTCACTGCCCTCGCCCGTGACGATGACGCGCTACCACTCGCTCGCCGTACGGCCGGAGACGGTGCCCGACGTGCTGGAGGTGAGCGCGCGGACCGACGACGGGACCATCATGGGGCTCAGACACCGCACCGCGCCCATCGAGGGGGTGCAGTTCCACCCCGAATCGGTGCTGTCGGAGCACGGGCACCGGCTGCTGGCCAACTGGCTGTCGTCGATCGTGTAACACCACGCCGCCGCCGAACGACTTACGAATGAACGTCCCCGCCGTTGCCCCCGAGCGGCGGGGACGTTTCCATGTCTTCCCGTGGTGAGCGTCCCCGGCGTTCGGTCTGCCCCCGAGCGGCGGGGACGTTTCCATGTCTTCCCGTGGTGAGCGTCCCCGGCGTTCGGTCTGCCCCCGCGTAACCGAGAAGTGCTGGAAAAGGGACGGCCCCCTCGCCCGGGAGTTCGGGGAGGGGGCCGTTCTGGGTCATGGGCCGAGGTCTGGCGGCTCGCCCGTGTCGCCCGGGTCCTCGGTCGACGGGTCGGTCGGGATGTCCGTCGGCTGATCGCTCGGCGGGAACGACGGCTGCTCGGTCGGCTGCTGCTCGGGCCCCGTCGAGACCACGATCGTGACTGTCGTCTTCTGGTTCTGGGGGCTGTTCGCCTCAGGGCTCTGCGTGATGACCGTGCCGGCAGGCTGGTCGCTCGGCTGGGACACCACCTTCACCCGGAAGCCCTCGGCCTTCAGCTCCTGCTCGGCGTCCTCCTGCGTCTTGCCGACCACGCCGGGCACCGGCACCTGCGCCTTGGGCACGTACAGCTTGACCGAGTAGCCCTCCGGGACCTCCGTCCCGGCCTTGGGCTTGGTGTCGAAGACCTTGTCCTGCTCCCTGGAGGAGACCGTCGGCGTGATCACGCCCTCCAGCCCCGCCTCCGTCAGCTTGGCCCTCGCCTCTTCCGGCGAGGCGCCGATCAGGCCGTCGGGCACCTTGACCTTCACCGGGCCTGTGGACACGTTGAGCGTGATGGTGGCGCCCACGTCCACCTTGGCGCCGACGCCCGGTTCGGAGCTGATGACCACGCCCTTCTTGACTTCGGGGTCGGCCACCTCTTTCACCGTGGACTTCAGCTTGAGCTGGGCGAGCGCGGCCTCGGCGTCCTCTCGGGACTGCGTGGCCAGGGGCGGCACGGTGATCTGCGCCGCCGCGGTGTTGCCTCCTGAGGCCAGGAACTTGTAGCCGACGAAGACGAACGCGCCGACGATCAGCAACGGGATCAGGATCCAGGCCGCGGTCTTCAGCGCGGTGTTGCCGCCGCCACCGCCCGCGCGTCGCCTGCCGCCGCGGGTGGGCTCGCCGCCGTCGCCGTACTCGTAGGGCGGGATCGCCCCGGTGCGCTGCGTGGCCGGGCCCGCGCCCTGGGTGGCGGCCATCGTCCGGGTGCCGGCGCCGTAGTTGCCGGCCATGGTCATCGTCTGCGCCTCGACCGGCATGCCGGTCATCGCGCGCTGGATGTCGGCCCGCATCTCGCCCGCGCCCTGGTAGCGATGGGCGGGGTCCTTGGCCATCGCCTTGAGCACGATCGCGTCGGCCCACTGGGGGATCTCGGGGTCGATCTGCGACGGCGGGATGGGCTCCTCGCGCACGTGCTGGTAGGCGATCGCGACAGGGGAGTCGCCGGTGAACGGCGGCTGACCCGTCAGCAGCTCGTACAGCACGCAGCCGGTGGAGTAGATGTCGCTGCGGGCGTCGACCCGCTCGCCCCTCGCCTGCTCGGGCGAGAGGTACTGCGCGGTCCCTATCACCTGCGCGGTCTGCGTCATCGTGGCGGCCGAGTCGGCCATCGCGCGGGCGATGCCGAAGTCCATGACCTTGACGTCACCGTTGCGGGTGATCATCACGTTGGCCGGCTTGATGTCGCGGTGCACGATGCCGCCGCGGTGGCTGTAGTCCAGCGCCCGCAGGATGCCGTCGACCAGCTCGACCGCGCGCTCGGGCAGCAGCCGCCTGTCGGCCCGCAGCAGGTCGCGCAGCGTGCGACCGTCGACGTACTCCATCACGATGTACGGCACGGGCGCGCCGTCGGTGACGTCCTCGCCGGTGTCGTAGACCGCGACGACGGCCGGGTGGTTCAGCGACGCCGCGGACTGGGCCTCGCGCCGAAAACGGGCCTGGAAGGTGTGGTCACGCGCGAGGTCGGCCCGAAGCGTCTTGATCGCGACGATGCGGTCCAGTCGGATGTCTCGTGCGCGATACACCTCGGCCATGCCGCCACGCCCGACGACACCGTCGAGCTCGTAGCGACCTCCGAGTAGCCGAGGCTGAGTCATTTCCTGCACTGTCCCTTACCGTTCATCTTGGGTACCGGCCGGCTCGCGGGCCGCCAGTGTCCATCATCGACCCCGCGACGCATCACGTCTCCTCGTTCGGCGGGATGGTTTCGCCGGGGTCGGGAGAGCCAGTAGGTGTCACTGTTGGCGTCGGGGTGGGGGTTGGCGTTGGGGTGGGCGTCGGGGTCGGGGTCGGGGTCGGCTTTGGCGTTTTCGTCGTCGGCCGCTGTGTGGGAGTGGCCGACGTACTTACCGTAGCTGACCGTGAGGGTACCGGCCGAGCGGTCCTTGGCGGAACCGTGGCGGGGCGGCGTGGCGGTGTCTTGGTCCTGCTGGGCTTCACCTGTGGCGAGGTTTCGATGGTTTGTGTGGGTTCCGTCACGTTGGGGGTTTCGCTAAGGCCGTAATTGGCAATAGCAAATGTCCCAAGCCCGACGGCGGCCGCGCATCCGGCCGTCGCGACCAGCACCGTGGTGCGCCGCCTGCGCCGCCGCGCGGGCTCGGAGACCCGCGTCATCGCCTCGTCGCCACCGTACGGCCCGCCCATGCCAGGGGGCACGGGAGTGGGCGTGCCGCCGTACGGCCGGGCGGAGTCGGGGGTCGTGACGGGCGCGCCGTAGCCCGGGTCCGTGCGGTGCCCCTCGCCGAGCTGCGGATTGACGCGGAACCCCGCGGGATCGGTCAGCATGCGCAGCTCGGTGCCGTAGTCGTCGGCGCTCAGCAGCGACTGGCGCAGCACGGAGGCCCTGTCGGCCAGCTCCCGCGCGCTCGCGGGACGCATCGACGGTTCCTTCGACAGCAGTGCCATCACCAGCCCGCGCACCGGTACGGGGATCGAGGGGGCCAGCGGCGGCGGAGTCGCGCTGAGGTGCTGGAGCGCGATCGCCACCTGGCTGTCGGCCTGGAAGGGCGTGCTGCCAGCCAGGCACTCGTAGGCCACCACGCCGAGGGAGTAGAGGTCGGTCGAGGGCGTCAACGGCAGGCCCTGCGCCTGCTCGGGGCTGACGTACTGGGCGGTGCCGAGCACGGTGCCCGTCTGGGTGACGGGCGCGGCCTCCATCGCGCGGGCGATGCCGAAGTCGGTGACCTTGATCGTGCCCTCGCGGGTGACGAGCAGGTTGCCCGGCTTGATGTCGCGGTGGATGATGCCCGCCGTGTGCGCCGCCTGCAGCGCCTTGGCGGTCTGGTGGATCACGTCGAGCGCCACCTCGGGCCCGAGCGCGCCGTTGCGCGCCAGAATGGCCGACAGCGGCTCGCCGGGCACCAGCTCCATCACGAGGTAGGCGAGATCGCTCTGCTCGCCGTAGTCGAAGACCTGGGCGATGCCGGGGTCGGCCAGCCCGGCGGTGATCCTCGCCTCGTTGCGGAAGCGGGCCAGGAAAGACGGGTCGGCCGCCACCCCGCCCCTCATGATCTTGACGGCGACCTCGCGGCCGAGCAGCTCGTCCTTGCCGCGCCAGACCTCGCCCATGCCGCCGACGGCGATGCGCGACACCAGGAGGTAGCGCTCGCCGAGCCTGCGGCTGGGGGAGGTCACTTCGCGAGCACCGCCTCCATCACGGCCTTGGCGATCGGCGCCGCGGTGTGGCCGCCGGAGGCCTCGGTGCCGGCGCTGCCCGACTCCACGATGACCGCCACCGCGACCTGCGGATCCTGGGCGGGCGCGAAGGAGATGAACCAGGCGTGCGGCGCCTTGCCCTGGACGGTCTGCGCGGTGCCGGTCTTGCCGCCGACCTCGACGTTGGGGATCTGGGCGAGGTTGGCGGTGCCGTTGTTGACGACGCTGACCATCATCTGCCTGAGTTTGGCCGCCGTGTCGGAGCTGATGGCCTCGGACAGCTCCTCGGGCTTGGCCTCGTCGACGGTGTCGTTCTTGGCGTCGGTGATCCTCTGCACCAGGTAGGGCTTCATGACCTTGCCGTCGTTGGCGATGCCCGCGGCGATCATGGCCATCTGCAGCGGCGTCATCTGGTTGCTGCGCTGGCCGATGGAGGCCTGGGCGAGCGCGGCGTCGTCCTCCTTCGGGCCGACGTCGCTGGCGGACACGCCCATCGGGATGGTGAGCGGCTCGCCGACGCCGAACTTCTTGGCCTGCTCGGCCATCCGGTCGTAGCCGAGATCCATGCCGATCTTGCCGAACGGCGTGTTGCACGAGCGCTCCAGCGCGTAGACCAGCGGCACCTGGCCGCCACCGCAGGCCGCGCCGCCCGAGTTGGGCAGGTCGGCGGTGGTGTTGGGCAGGTCGAGCACCTGGGGCGCGGGCACGATGGTCTGACCGTCGCGGCTGGAGTCGTCCTCCAGGTACGCCGCCGCCGTCACCACCTTGTACGTGGAGCCGGGCGGGTAGGTCCTGTTGATGGCCCTGTTGACCAGCGGGCCGTTGGCCCTGTCCTCGTCGAGCTTGTTGTAGGCGGGGAAGACCTTTTTCCGGTCCGTGCCCGAGAGCACGTTCGGGTCGTAGGTGGGCAGCGACACCATGGTCAGGATCGCGCCGGTCTTCGGGTTCAGCGCGACGACCGCGCCCCTCTTGCCGCTGGCCGACAGCGCCTCGTGGGCCGCCTTCTGCGCCTTCGGGTTGATCGTGACCTCGACGTTGGCGCCGCGCGTGGGCTCGCCGGTGAACAGGTCGATGCTCTTGCGCAGCAGGAGGTCGGGGTGGCTGGCGTCGAGGTAGCCGTTGGCGGCGCGCTCGATCGCCGACTCGCTCTCCGGGGAGAAGAAACCGGTGACGTGCGCGAAGACCTTGCCGTCCGGATAGTCGCGGATGAAGCGGTAGTCGCCCTTCTTCTGCTCGACCGACTGCGCGAGGATCGTGCCGCCGGCCGTGATGCGGCCGCGCTGCACCTCGTAGCGGTCGAAGAAGTTGCGCTTGTTCCTGGAGTCGGAGCTCAGCTTCTCGGCCTTGAGCGCCTGCACGTAGTTCACGTTCAGCATGAGCAGCCCGAACATCACGAGACATGCTGCGGCCGCGCGCTTGAGAGGCCCGTTCATCGCTGGAACACCTGCGTCAGTCCTTCGTCCTGGATCGCCTGGGGCGGGGGGCGTCGGGCGGCATCAGACATGCGTACCAGAAGGGCGATAAGGATCCAGTTAGCCAGCAGCGCCGAACCGCCTTGCGACATGAACGGCGTGACGAGACCCGTCAGCGGGATGAGACCGGTGACGCCGCCGACGATGATGAAGATCTGCCAGGCGAGGATGAACGACAGGCCGCCCGCCAGCAGCTTGGAGAACGGGTCGCGGGCCGCGATCGAGGTGCGCAGGCCGCGCTCCACGATGAGCGCGTAGATGAGCAGCAGCGCCATCAGGCCGGTGAGGCCGAGTTCCTCGCCCACGGCGGTGAAGATGAAGTCGGAGAAGGCCAGCGGGATCTCCTTGGGATGGCCCTGGCCGAGCCCGGTGCCGAGGATGCCCCCCGCGCTCAGCCCGAACAGCCCTTGCATGAGCTGGTAGCTGCCGCCGAATGGGCGCTCGTAGTAGACGGGGTTGGCGGGGTCCAGCCACACGTCGAACCGGTCGCCCACATGGCTGAAGAGCTGGCCCGCGATGTAGGCGCCGCCGACGAACAGCAGCACGCCGATCAGCACCCACGAGGTGCGCTGCGTGGCGATGTAGAGCATCACGACGAAGCCGCCGAACAGCAGCAGGGAGGAGCCCAGGTCACGCTGCATCACCAGCACGCCGATCGCGACGGCCCAGGTGATGAGGATGGGGCCGAGGTCGCGGGCGCGCGGCAGGTCGATGAACAGCAGCCGCCGCCCTGCCAGCGCCAGCACGTCGCGCTTGGCCACCAGGTAGCCGGCGAAGAAGATCACCAGGGCCAGCTTGGCGAACTCGGCGGGCTGGATGCTGAACCCGCCGACGCCGATCCAGATGCGGGCACCGTTGATGGTCTTGCCGAGCCCCGGGGTGAGCGGAGAGATCAGTAGGACCAGACCCACGAGGCCCGCGGTGTAGGTGAGGCGCTGCAGGGCGCGGTGGTCGCGCAGCACGATCAGCGTCACGGTGAAGAGCACCACGCCGACGCCGGTCATGATGATCTGGTTGGTGGCGGACGCCCCCTCCTGCTTGGCCAGCTCCAGCCGGTAGATCATCACCAGACCGAGGCCGTTGACCAGCGTGACGAGCGGGAGGATCAGCGGGTCCGCCCATGGGGCGAACTTGGCGAGCACGAGGTAGGCGGCCAGCATGATGCCGCCGAGGCTCAGGCCGTAGGTCAGCATGCCTGCGGGGATGGCGCCGTCGACGGCCAGGCCGACGTTGGCGTAGGCCCCCATGACGATCGCCACGGCGCCGGCCAGCATGAACAGCTGAGCGGCACGCCGTTTCGCGGGCATGGGGACGGGGGTCGCGACCACTTCGCTCACCTACTGGGACCTCGTCTTGGTCGGGGAGGATGACGGGGTGGCCGACGCTTTCGGCTCGGTGGCCTTCTGCTGCTCGGTGGCGTTGAACTTCAGGCTGTTGATCTTGGTGACACCGTCGTCTTCGCTGTCGACCTCGATGCCGTCCCTCACCAGCGCCTGATCGGTGGAGGGCAGGTCGGAGAGCTTGCGGCCCGTGGACTTGACCACCTCGAAGAACTGTATGGGGCCCACCTCCTGCTGCACTCCGCGAAAAACGACCACTTCGCCGTCCCTGGCTCCGACGAAGTACTGGTCCTGAACCCATTGCCAGCCGAAGTAGCCGCCTGCACCGGCGGCCACAGCGGCCACGCCAAGCACGGAGACCAGCACGGGCCACACACGACGACGCCTGTCGCGACGCCCGGACGCCTCGGCGCCCTGGAAGTCGTCGTCATCGTCGTCGGTGATCACCGGCTGGGGTGCGGTCACCGCGCTCACTCGCCCCGCCGGCTCACCCGGCGAGCTCGATCGCAGGCGGCCCATGCCGGCCGCGCCGACGACCGCCGCCTCGGTGGGCACCGGAGGGCCCTCGCCGAGGTCCACCACGTCGGCGAGCACGCACGTGATGTTGTCGGGGCCGCCGCCCCTGTTCGCCAGGTCGATGAGCTGGCGAACGACTTCCTCGGGGTCGTCGATGTTGGTGAGCGTCGCGTGCAACGTCTCGGCGCTCACCACCCCCGACAGCCCGTCGGAGCAGAGCAGGTATCGGTCGCCGAGCTGGGCCTCGCGCAGCGTGAGGTCGGGATCGACCTCGCCGCTCCCGTCGAGCGCTCGCAGGAGGATCGACCGCTGCGGATGCGTCGCCGCTTCCTCGGGGGTGATCCGCCCGTCGTCCACCAACTGCTGGACGAGCGTGTGGTCGTGGGTGATCTGGTAGAGCTCCCCGCGTCTGAGCAGGTAGGCGCGCGAGTCGCCGACGTGCACGAGCGCGACCTGGGTGCCGTTCCAGAGCATCGCGGTGAGAGTGGTGCCCATGCCCTTGAGGCTGGGATCCCGCCCGACCATCTCGTGGAGCTTGCGATTGGCGTCGCGTACCGCTGCCTCGATGGCGTTGAGCAGGTCACCCCCCGGTTGGCTCTCTTCCAGAGAGGCCATTGCGGCGATGGCGACGGAGCTCGCCACCTCGCCGTGTGCGTGCCCGCCCATGCCGTCGGCGACGGCGAGCAGGCGGCCGCTAGCGTACGCCGAGTCCTCGTTCCCTTCGCGAAGGAGGCCGACGTCCGAGCGGGCGGCGTAGCGGAGTGCGATGGTCATTTGCGCAATTCAATGACTGTCTTGCCGACACGGATCGGAACACCGAGCGGCACCGGGGTCGGGCGGGTGACTTTCGAGCGGTCGAGGTACGTGCCGTTGGTTGAGCCAAGATCTTCCACGATCCACTGACCGTCCTGAGGGAAGAGTCGGGCATGCCGGCTGGAAGCGTAGTCGTCGGTCACGACCAGCGTGGCGTCATTGGCCCTGCCGATGGTGATGGGCGTCTCCGTGAGATTGATGGTGGTGCCCTGCAGGGGGCCGCCCGTGACGATCAGCTGCCGCGGCTCCCCCTTCTTGCTCTTGGGCTTGGCAGCAGGTTTGGGACTCGCCGCCTTCGCCCGTGGAGCCGCTGGAGCGGTGCGTGAACCGAACAGGTCTGTCCGGATCACCCCGACTGCGGCAATGACAAAGAACCACAGCACCGCCAGGAAGGCGAGCCGGATCAGCAGCAGCGTGAGCTCGGACATGGACCGTTTGTCTACCCCTAATCGCGCCGGAACACCAGAGTCGTGCGCCCCAGGGTGACACGAGTGCCGTTCTGGAGCTCGATCCTGCGTACCGGCTGGCCGTTGACGAAAGTGCCGTTCGTGGACCCGAGGTCGACGAGAACGACCTGTGGACCCTCGACGCGCAGCTCCGCGTGGTGCCTGGAGACGCCCGGATCGACAAGACGAAGATCGCAGTCGGTGCCCCTCCCAAGCAAGGTCACCGGAGTGGTCAGCTCGTAGGAGCGGTCACCCTGCGGATCGTCCTGCGTCGAGACGAGCAGCCTCGGCCTTCCCCCGAACGCCCCCGGCCTCGAGGCCGGCAGGTCGCTCTTGGGCTGGCGGATCTCGTCCTGCTCGACCGTCGCCCCTCTGATGACACCCGAGCGGATACGGAACAGCCCGACCGCCAGGTCGTTGGCCGTTTCGAAACGAACCCGGACCGGTCCCACGAAGGAGTAGCCCTGTTCCTTGGCGTACTCCCTGGCAAGGTTGGCCAGCTCGTGGCTGATGCTGTCGGCGTAGACCTCGAGCCTCTCGGCGTCGGTCGTCGACAGCTCCACCACGAAGTCGTTGGGCACGAGCGTGCGGCCCTGAGCCACGATGGCGGCCCGCTCGTCCATCTCCCGCTGTACGGCGCTGGCGACCTCGACCGGCTGAAGGTCAGATTTGAACGCCCGCGCAAAGGCCCCCTCAACCAAGCCTTCGAGCCTTCGCTCGAAGCGCTGAAGGACTCCCACCGGGTACCTCCCTTCCTCCGTGCATATCGTCGCGGTCGCTGGGGTGCCCGTGGCTCCTGAGTCGCTCTCTTGCACCCAGCTCTTCTTTCCGCGTCTTGATGCGATCGTATCCGGGTTCGGTACCAGCGTCTGATCCGTGCTACTGTTTCTCCGCACCCAAAAGGGCGGGTGGCGGAACGGCAGACGCGCACGGTTCAGGTCCGTGTGTCCGAAAGGACGTGAGGGTTCAAATCCCTCCTCGCCCACTCCGGTCACCGAAGTAAATCGGTGGACCCACATTGACGAAGCAGAGCCCCGGTTCGCAAGAGCCGGGGCTTCTTTTTTGGTCACGGCCTGAACCCGCGTGGGAAACGTTACCTGACACCACTTGCAGACCGCTTTCATGTCGCTTACAAGACCATTTCGCGGTTTTCGCGGTTTCGCTGAGAGCTGAGCGATTGGTGTGATCCGCGCGTCGTGAGGGTGGCAAGCCTCACTTTTCTCGCTTACTTCGTATATCCGACACTCTCCGTTGACGGGTCATATCTGTGCGTATAGCGTCGCGGCTGCGTCGGCCGGCCCCCTGGTGACATCGAGGCTGACGAGATCAGCGCACCGACAAGCCACCCCTCCAGGTGAGGAGCACCGCCGTGCCTGACGTCTTCTCGCACCTCGACTACACGATCCTTTCCGACCTCACCCTCCAGCCTGGAACGTTCCGGATCTCGGCGAGCCCGAGCGGCCGGCGACCGTTCCACATCTCGCTCTGTGACGCGGCCGGCACGCGGGTCGCGGACCTCGACGGCGGCGCGGGCCAGTCCGAGCCCTACCCGCTGAGCGTCCTCGGCGAGGGCAGGCTGAGCGCCAGGCTCGACGCCCCCGACGGGAGCGTGACGACGATGGTCCTCATCGAGGACGCGGCCGCACTGGACCGGCGCAGGGTGCAGTTCAACTGGCAGGCGGCGGGAGCCGTATCGGCGCAGAACGGCCACGGCAGGCCGCTGGCCGAGCTCGACCCGAACGGCTCGCCTGTGGTGCTCAGCTACGACATCCCCGAGCCGACCAGCTACCGCGGGCGCCAGATCATCGAGCTCGACATCCCCTCGGACTACTTCGTGAAGCCGAGCTCGGCCCGCACGCCGCCCCTCTACGTCAGCCACGCGATCTCCGCCGACGCCGCGCTGGCCCAGGGCGCCTTCCGCGTCTCGCTGACCCCGCCCGTCGGCGACTCCAGGCTCTTCACCTGCAACCTGTTCAACGAGTCGGGGGCGCAGGTCTGGAGTGTGAGCGCGATCGGAGGCACGACCGACTCCTCCCCGCTCACCTTCGATCTGTTCGCGGGGACCACGCTGACCGCGAAGGTGAACCACCAGGGCGGCAACCAGCCGGACATCGTGATCCCGCTGGTCTTCCCCGAGGGGCCCTCCGTGATGCTGAACCAGCGGAAGGTCCACTTCACCTGCTCGTCGGCCACGGTCACCGGCCCGCTCAGGCAGGACGCCACCACCGCGAACCCTGCCCCGGACGGCGAGGTCCGGGTCGCGTCCATGTACATCGGGCACTCGATCACGCCCGATGACACGCTCCCGACGGGCACGTTCGGGTTCTCCATGACCGTGCCGGCCGAGGCGCAGAGGGAGTACTACTGCTGGCTGGTCAACGAGGCGGGCGCCGTGGTGTGGGGCATGCGCTCGGTCGGCGAGGTCACCGACTCCACCCCGTGCGCCTTCGGCCCGATCCCCGGCAGCACCCTCACCGCCAGGCTCAACTATCAGGACAGCGGGCTGCCCGACGTCGCCATCCCGCTGACGCTCCCCGGCAGCCTCGCCTCGGCGCTGAACCGGCAGCGCATCCACTTCGTCTGGTCCGAGCAGCCCGTGGCGCTCGACCCGAGCAGCTTCGAGCTGCCGGGCGACGAACTCGTCGGCGAGGCCAGCCCCGGCAGGCGGGCCAGCGAGCTGACCGTCCAGGAGATCGCCGACAAGTTCCGGCTTGCCCAGCAGACCGCCTACTTCGACCCCGCGGTCTTCCCCAACATCCAAGGCGGCGACGACGCCACCAGCAGGGCGCTCATCATCGAGGAGCTGGACAAGCTCGACGAGAAGACCGTGGTCGTCCAGCTCATGGCCGGTAACAGGCTGGCCGTCTACCGGGACGCGAGTGGCCGCTACACCCACCGCTTCATCCCCGCGCCGCGCGGGGGAGCCCCCGCGCTCATGCTGGTGGAGTACTACCGGCTCTCGTCCTTCCCCGCCAGGTACGGCGCCGGCCGTACGATCAAGACTTTCTCGCTACTCCCTGGAGAGCGCACGGAGATCCAGGTGCGCAGCTACAAGCGCACGGAGAAGTCGATCAGCCAGGCCTCCTCCATCCTCGACTCCACCAGCGACGAGGTGGAGAGCGACTTCGAGCAGAGCGTGCAGGCCGAGCACGCGACCCAGGACAACACCGGCAGGGCGTTCGAATACCACGCGGAGGCGCGAGCCGAGGTCAGTGCCACATGGGGCTGGGGCAAGGCGAACGCGTCCGTCAGCGGAGGGGTGAAGGGGTCGTCGAACGCCACCCGCGAGGAGCTGGCCAAGAACGTCTCCACGGCGGTGGCGCACAACGCCTCGCGCGCCTCGTCCAGGCGCGACGTGACGGTCGACACCACCCTCGACATGAAGCAGGAGGAGAGCGAGGAGCACGCGATCACCCGCGCGCTGGAGAACGTGAACGTCAGCAGGACGCTGAACTTCGTCTTCAGGCAGATGAACCAGGAGTTCGTCACGCTGCTCCACCTCGTGGACGTCAGGTTGGCCTTCTTCAACGGCTTCACCGAGTCACGCAACGAGGTGCCGCTGCCGCAGCTCGGCAAGCTCCTCGGGCTCTACATCGTCGAGGAGCGCAGGGAGGAGGTGATGGCGGGCATCATCGCGGAGCTGCGCAGCATCGCCGACCACACGGGCACGCCGATCAGCGATTTCGTGGAAGAGGTCGGGGCCGAGGACACCAGCCCCTATCTGCGGGTCAACCCCGCGATCACCTCGACCTACCGCCCGGGGGCGGACGCACACGCGATCACCGTTCCCGGAGTGATCGTCTCCGCCGACTCCCACGTCATGCGTACGGACGGCATCGTCGTCGACACCTTCCTCGGCAGGGGCAACGGCCTGGACGAGTACTCCTCGGGCCTGCAGCAGCAGGCGGTGCGCGCCCGCCAGATCGAGAACGACGCCCAGCAGGCGGAGCTGGACAGGCTCAGGCTGGCCGTCCAGCTGGTGCGTGAGGGCGACAGCGTGGGCGTGGACCTGTTCCAGCGGCTGTTTCCCGTGCTGCCCGTGGTCAACCACATCGGGCACGCCTCGATCACCGCGGGACTCAACGGGCATCCCGTCAAGCCGGACGCCTCATGAGCCACTCAAGCGCGCAGCCTGAGCTCGAGGACTTCGCGCCGGCGGACGCGGTCCTCCCGCGGACGCCGGTTCCCCAGGCGGCGGTTCCTCCTCCGCCGCTTCCTCAGACGGCGGTTCCTCAGACGCCGCTCCCTCAGACTGCTCTGACCGATGCCCCGCTTGGGCAGGCCGTCGCCGCGGCGGGTGTTGACCCTCCAGCGCCACAGCCTCAGGCGCCGTCCGCGGAGGAGGGGCCGCCACCGCGGTTCGAGAGGGGCGAGCAGTCGCTCAGGCAGGCCGCCTGGGCCAACCTCGAGGTTCTCACGGAGTTCATCCGGGCGAAGGCCGGGTCGAAGCTTTGGAAGTCCGAGAAGATGCGGCCCGTCCGGGACCGGTTGAAGGAGCTGAGGAATCGGATCACCGCGATGATCCAGGAGATCGCCGACCTCGAAGAGCGCGGCGTGGCTCTCCACCAGTACTTCGAGGACACGCTGGTGGAGGATCTGAACGCCTACTACGGTCTCGTCGTCCACTTCGCCGGGCAGCGCAAGGTCGCGGACTTCCATCTGATGGGTGAGGACGACCTCATCCTCCACCTGTTCGCCAAGCGGTCGCACGACGAGTACCACGTGTCGGCCGGCGGGGAGCTGAGCCTCGAACCGCCCACCGGCGCGGTCACGCACAGCAGCCTCGGCGGCAAGATCGTCTCCCACAAGGGACTGCCCATCCTGGTCATCGACCTCGAGCACCTGCCGCCCTCGGCCGTGATGATCATCCTGGAGGTACGCAACAGGCGGACCGTGTCAGGCGTCGTCTACAAGGGGTCGAAGAGGGACACCGAGCCCAAGGCCTCGGGAGGTCTCCGGTCGTGGCACCAGAACGAGCTCGGCCTGCTGCCGCGGATGAAGGAGGCGCCCGAGAGCTGGTCCCTGGCGAGAGGCAAGGCGTATCACGACTTCTGGGAGGAGGAGCGCGAGGGGGGCATCGCGGGCAGGCAGCGGGACAAGCAGCAGAAGATCGTCGAGACAGGCGTGTACGAGCTGACCGTCGGCGGCGTCACCGACAAGGTCAGGCTGATGTACGACTACGTCCACGACCGCTTCTTCTTCACCTTCCACTACAAGATCATTCAGCTCCCTGACGCCTCTACGAAGCATCCGAAGACCAAGCAGTTGAGCGAAGCGGTCGCCGAGCTCAAGTCTCCGTCGAAAGGCGAGAGATGGACCAGCGGCTACTTCCTCGTCGACATTCCGCCGGACTCGCCATGCGTCATCGCGCCGCCGGATGAGGAAGACGAGGAGGAAGAGGAGACGGTCACGGCCGCGCCCCCTCCCTTCCCCGGCATGCCCCTGACTCCCTCCCTGCCCGGGCACGGTGTCACCCTTCAGGTGCCGAGGAAGCTGTGGGAACAGGCGGTCGCCGCGTTCAATCGGGCCCAGCAGGCGCTGGAGCCCCAAGGCCTGAAGCTCGAGGCCGGCACCGCCAGCAACGACCTGATCGTCTACAACTACGTGACGAAGGAGTTCTTCGACTTCCACCTCACGTGCCTGTGCGACACGAGCGGTCAGAACATCATGAAAATCCATCTCGCCGTGCGCCTCACCGGAGCCCACACCTCGGTCATCTACTGGTGGTACGCGCTGTCATGCGGGGAGCTGCCGGACGGCATCAAGAAGATCCAGGAGAAGCTGAACAAGAACCAGCAGCCGGCGAAGGGAGGGGTCATCCCGCTCGACGACTACGAGTGGCATCTCGACGGCTCGCCGAACGGCCACGGAGCCGCCGACCTGCCGGGATTCTGGAAGAGGATCGAGCCGTACGAGGCCCTGCTCAACGGAGAGGCGATCCTCGACGGGATCCTCCGCGAACTGCGCGACAAGGCGAAGGGCGTCAAGGTCGTGACCTCCCAGCGGCCGGAGGACAAGGGCAAGGCCTTCTTCTGCCTGTGCGACGAGTGAACTCTCCCGGCCTCCGGGGTCGGGAACCTCGGAGACCGGGGAGTCGGGTCATGCCGCCCTGGTGTCCAGCAGCTCGCCGAGCAGGTCGCTCAGGCTCACCATGCCGATGACCGACAGGTCGCCCGCGGTGACCAGGCCCAGATGCGCTCGCGCGTCCTGAAGGGCCGCCACGGCCTCCGGCACCTGCGTCACGCACGGCAGGCGCGGCAGCGGCCGCGCCAGCTCTCCAGCCGTCGCTTCGCGGCGGAGTACGGCGTCGCGCGCGTGCAGCACACCCTTGATGTCGGACGGCGTGCCGACCGGCAGCCGCAGGTGCCCGGTCTCGCCCGCGGTCCGCTTGATCTGGTCGGAGCCCGCGTCGGCCGGCACCATGACGACCCTGTCGATCGGGACCATGAGCCGCTCGATGCCCTCGGCCTCCAGCCGCAGCGCCCTGGTGAGCAGGTCGTGCTCGTCGCGGTCGAGCAGGCCCATCCGGCCCGACTCGCCGACCAGCATGGCCAGCTGGCGAGGCGTCCTGGTGGTGGCCAGTTCGTCGCGGGCGTGCACGCCGAACAGGCGCAGGATCAGGTTGGTGACGCCGTTCAGCACCCACAGCAGGGGGCGTACCAGCCATGTGAAGGCCCGGAAGGGCGCCGCCAGCAGCATCGCGGCCAGTTCCGGGTGGGTCAGCGCCCACGACTTGGGCGCCATCTCGCCGACGACCATGTGCAGGAACGTGATCAGGGCCAGCGCGATGGTCAGCGAGATCGGCACCCGCAGCCCCTCGGGCAGGCCCATCCAGCCGAAGACCGGCTCCAGGTAGTGCTCGATCGCGGGCTCGGTCACCATGCCGAGGCCGAGTGTGCAGAGCGTGATGCCGAGCTGCGCGCCCGCCAGCATGAGCGGCAGCTGCTTGCCGCCGCCGACCGCCGACTTGGCGACGAACCTGGTCAGCCTGCCGCTGCCGGAGGCGATCTCCTCCAGGCGGTGTCGGCGCAGCGACACGAAGGCGAACTCGGCGGCCACGAACAGCGCGTTGAAGGCCAGCAGCGCGACGCTGACGACGATCATGGTGAGCGGGTTCACTTGCCCACCTCCGCGTGGTGCTGGACGGGGGCGAGCCGTACCCACTCGGGAACGCGGCGGTGCAGGGAGAGCACGGTGAGGACGGCCTCCGAGTCGGGCGCGTCGTCCTCGAACGGGTCGGGGTCGGTGACGAGCTCCACGGTCACCTTGTCGCCCGGCTCGGCCATCCTGGCCAGCCTGGCGAGCACGAGGCCCGCCACGGTGTCGTAGTCGTCGCTCTCGGGGAGCGCGATGCCCGTGGCCCGCTCGACCTCGTCCAGCCTGAGCGTGCCTGGGACGTCCCAGACGCCGCCGGGCCGCTCGATCGCGCCGACGGGCTCGGGGTCGTTCTCGTCGACGAGCTCGCCGACCAGCTCCTCCGCCAGGTCCTCGACGGTGATGACGCCGGCGAGCCCGCCGTACTCGTCGATGACGCAGACGAGCTCGTCCTTGGCGGCGCGTATCCGCTCCAGCACGAGCGGCAGCGGCAGCGAGTCGGGGACGAGCACCGCGGGCCGGGTGATCGCGCTGACGGGGCCGTCCTCCAGACCGGAGGCCAGCAGCTCGCGCACGCCCGTCACGCCCACCACGTCGCCTTCGGGGCCGAGCACCGGGTAGCGCGAGTGGCCGCACTCCCTCATCGTCTCGATGAGGTCGGAGATCGTGTGGTCGTCGCGCAGCACGACCACGCGGGGCCTGGGGACCATCGCCTCCTCCGCGATGCGGTCGCCGAACTCCAGCGCCCGCTCCAGCAGGTCGGACAGCCTCGGTGGCAGCTCGCCCGCCTGGGTCGACTCGGCGATGATCCTGGACAGCTCCTCAGGGGTCGCGCCGTGCTCGACCTCCTCCACGGGCTCGACGCCGAGGCGGCGCAGCAGGCCGGTGGCGGCGGAGTCGAAGAGCTTGATGACCGGGCCGGCGATCGTCAGGTACATCAGCGTCGAACGGGCCAGGAACTTGGCCACGGGCTCGGGCTTGGCGATGCCGAGGTTCTTCGGGGCGAGCTCGCCGAAGACCATCTGGATGACGGTCGCCACGAAGACGCCGACGGCCACGGAGAAGGCCGCGGGCAGGTCACCGAGCAGGGGCCGGACGAGCGTCGCGATCGCGGGTTCGGCGAGGAAACCGACGAGCAGGGCGGTGACGGTGATGCCGAGCTGCGCGCCGGAGAGCATGAACGACAGACGTGAGGTGACCCGCAGCGCCCGCTCGGCGGCCGCGTCACCGGCGTTCGCCTGCTCGCGCAGCAGGCCCCTGTCAGCGGCGACGAAGGCGAATTCCTGGGCGACGAAGTAACCGGTCGCCGCGGTGAGAAGGAAGAGGGCGAGAATGCCGAGATAGGCGCTCATTTCGAGCTCTCAGAGGGTCCCGTGCGAATGCACGGGCCAGTACTCCATGGGTCCGGAGCGGACACGATCATCCTTTCGGTCGAGGTCGTCCACAAAACCGTAACGACCGAGGTGGCGTCAGATGTTTCCGGAGGGACTCCGGGGCTTGTCTGCGTACTTTTCCATGGGAAAACCTTGCCGAGCAGTCTGCACTGGTGGGAGGTACGAAGTACCGTCGAATCCATAGCGAGGGGGAGAAAACGACGTGACCGAGGACGACCGCACCAGAGCCATGCGCTCGCCAGGTGACGCCCGCCCGCTGCCCAGACGGCAGGACGGATCGTTGCGCTCAGGCGGCGCGCCCGCGCACCAGGTCCCAGGCGCGGAGCCCACGAGGGTCAACGAGCAGCCCCCCATGCCCGAGCAGCCGCGGTCCTCTTCGCGTGTGTACGGCAAAGCCCGCTCGGGCGACAGCCCGGTCCGCCCGCTCGGCAAGCCGCCGAAGGAGCCCCGCGAGCCCCGGGGGCCCCGGCTGCGCGGCCGGATCAAGGGCGGGACGATCCTGAAGATCATCGCAGCCCTGGTCGCCGTCCTGCTGGTGCTGGCCGTGGTCGGGTTCTTCTGGATCAACGGGCGGATCAGGACCGTCGACCGCGTGCTCGACGACTACCCGGGCCGCCCAGCCGACACCCCCGGCACCAACTGGCTGCTCGTCGGCTCCGACAGCCGCGAGGGCCTGTCCGCGGCCGACCGCAAGAAGCTCGCCACGGGAAGGGCCATCGGCCAGCGCACCGACTCGATGATGCTGCTGCACATCCCCGAGGGCGGCGACCGGCCCACCCTGGTCAGCCTGCCCCGCGACTCCGCGGTCAGCATCCCCGGTCAGGGGCGCAACAAGCTCAACGCGGCCTTCGCCATCGGCGGCCCCCAGTTGCTGACCCGCACGGTCGAGAACGTCACCGGCATCAGGGTCGACAACTACATGGAGGTCGGCTTCGCCGGGTTCGTCGGCATCGTCGACGCGGTGGGCGGCGTGGAGATCTGCGTCAAGAACGCGATCAACGACCCCAAGGCGGGGCTCAAGCTCAAGAAGGGCTGCCAGGAGATGGACGGCGGCACCGCGCTCGGCTACGTCCGCACCAGGAAGGGCGGGGCGCTGCCCGACTTCGAGCGGACCAAGCGGCAGCGGCAGTTCCTCAGCGCGGTCGTGAAGAAGGCGGCCAGCCCCGGCGTGCTGATCAACCCGTTCACGTCGATCCCGCTGGCGATCGGCGCGACGGACGCGGTGCGGGTCGACGGGTCGAGCGGCGCGTTCGACCTGCTGTCGCTCGGGCTGGCGATGGGGGGCGACCCCGTGACGACCGTGGTGCCGTTCGGCGGGAACGAGAGCGTCGCGGGCGGGCAGGCGGTCAAGTGGGACACCGCGCGGGCGACGCAGCTGTTCGACGCGCTGAAGGAGGACAAGCCGGTCCCGAAGGACGCCCTCGACAAGGGCTGATCTCGCCCCGCTCTTCCGGGGGCCGGGTCAGCCGGCGGTGCTCGTGGCGGCGCCGATGGCGGCGCTGGTCGCGGCGATCACGATGACCGCGTTGATGTCGGCGATGGTCTTGGCGACCGCCTCGCCGGCCCAGTCGCCCTCGGTGATCTCCTTGATCCGTTCCTTGCTCGCCCCTGGAAAGGCCTTGCGGTCCAGCTTGCAGGCGTGCATGACCGCGATCAGCACCGCCGTACGCGCGTCGGGGTCGGCGCCGGCCAGCGCGCTCGCCACCCGCTCGCGGACCTCGGCCTCCACGCTGGCGTCGGCCTCCGGCCAGCGCGTCGTGGGGAAGATGCCGAGCACCTTGCCTCGCTCCTGCGTCAGCACCCCGCTGTCGGCGAGCTTGGTCAGCAGGCGGTTCTTCAGCTTGGTGTTGCCGAGCTTGGTGATCCACCAGGCGGGCTTGCGCTCCTTGCCGTCCTCCGCGATGCGGACCAGCGCTTCGTCGAGATCGGCGTCGCCGCCTCTGGTGGCGTCCTTCACGACGACCTTCTTCTGCGACAGCTCGATCCTGCCCTCGACGGCCAGCTCGGCGAGTACGGCACCGCCCAGCGCGGCGCCCAGCTCGGTGGTGCCGATCAGCGGCTTGCCATCTTCCTCGCGGTAGGCGAGAAGCAGGACCTCTTCGGCGATGGTGACGGTCATGCCTCGACCCTATGTCGTAAGGGGTCCGTAAGCGTTGAGGGGAGCGTCGCGTGGTCAGGTGGACACATGAAGCTCTTGCGCCATCCGCTGACCTGGATCGCCGCGGCGGTGGTCTTCGGGGTCGCGATGTACCTGTTCCAGCCGTGGCGGCTCTTCACCACCGTCGAGGTGAACGAGCCCTTCCCCGTGGCGGCCACCGCGCCGTCGGGGGAGGCGAACCCGCCGGCGGCCAGCCGGCCGTCCGAGGGCGGCCCGTCCCAGGGGGAGCCGAGCCCGAGCGTGCCGCGGGCCCGCGTGGCTCCCGCGGCGACCGTGCTCCTGTCCGGAGACTTCGTGACTCATGAGCACAAGACCTCGGGCGTCGCCAAGGTGCTCAGGCTCCCTGACGGCAGGCGGGTCCTGCGCATCGAGGGCCTGGCCACCTCCGACGGCCCCGACCTGCGCGTGTGGCTGAGCGACCAGCCCGTCACCGACTCGTGGCGCAACTTCGACGACGGCGAGTACCTGGAGCTCGGCCATCTCAAGGGCAACAAGGGCAACGCCAACTACGCCATTCCGGCCGCAGCCGACCTCGGCCGCCTCACCAGCGTGTCGATCTGGTGCAAGCGGTTCAGCGTGTCGTTCGGCGCCGCCGCTCTCACTGCCGGAAACCGGTAACTTGCCCCATATGTCGATTTCCGCGGAACTGCACGCCATCGGCCGGCCCCTGCTCGACGCGCAGCTCGCGCATCCCACGGTCGTGGGCATCGGCAGAGGCGACCTCGAGGAGAAGGTCTTCAGGTCGTGGCTCGAACAGGACTGGCTGTTCCTGCACGACTACGTGCGCGTGTTCGCCAGGCTGGCCTGGCAGGCGCCCGCCGCGCACCTCGGAGACCTGGTCGACCTGGCGCACACGACCTACCATGACGAGCTTTCGCTGCACAGGTCGCTGTCGGCCGAGTTCGGCGCCGACCTGGACGGCGCGGTGAAAGGGCCCGCCTGCGCCGCGTACACGGCGTTCCTGCTGGAGTCGGCCGCCGACTACGCCGAAGGGCTCGCCGCGCTCTACCCGTGCATGTGGGGGTACTCCACGCTCGGCCGGATCCTCGCCGAGAACAAGCCGGAGGAGCGCCGCTACCGCGCCTGGGTCGACACCTACGCCGATCCCGGTTTCGCGGCTCTGACCACGCGGATCGCCGAGATGATCGACGAGACGGCCCCTGACCTGTCCCGGGCGAAGGCGCTGTTCACCGAAGGCATGCGCCACGAACTGGCCTTCTGGGACGTCCCCTGACCGCCACTTGATCAACTGTTTGGTTGGCCGCCGGGGGCGGGCGCGCCTTAATCTGGACGCATGCCGGAACTTCCCGAAGTGGAGTCGCTCGCCGAGTTCCTGCGCGAGCAGGCGGTCGGCCGCACGGTCCTGGCCGTCGACGTGGTCGCCTTCCAGGCGCTCAAGACCTTCGATCCGCCCGTCACCGCGCTCGGCGGGCTGACGGTGACCGGCGTGGCGAGGCACGGCAAGTTCCTCGACCTCGACTGCGACGGTCTCCACCTGGTCACCCACCTGTCGAGGGCGGGGTGGCTGCGCTGGCGCGACGACCTGTCGGGCGCCAAGCCCGTCCGTCCGGGCAAGGGCCCGCTCGCCGTTCGGGTACGGCTGGCGCCCGACGACGAGGGCGCGGCGCCCGGCTTCGAGCTGACCGAGGCGGGCACGCAGAAACGCCTGGCCGTCTACGTGGTCAAGGACCCGATGGAGGTGCCTGGCATCGCCTCGCTCGGGCCCGATCCGCTCGTGCCCGAGTTCACCGTGCAGGCGTTGAAGCAGATCGTGGGCGGCAACCGTACCCAGATCAAGGGCCTGCTGAGAGACCAGAAGATCATCGCGGGCATCGGCAACGCCTACTCCGACGAGGTGCTGCACGCGGCGAAGATGTCGCCCTTCAAGATCGCCGCGACGCTGACCGACGCGCAGATCGCCGACCTGCACGAGGCGATCGTCACCACGTTGCGGGACGCGATGGAGCGGGCCCACGGGCTGGCCGCCAAGGACCTCAAGGCGGAGAAGAAGTCGGGGCTGCGCGTCCACAACAGGGCGGGGCAGACGTGCGACGTGTGCGGCGACACGATCCGCGAGGTGTCCTTCGCGGACTCCTCGCTGCAGTACTGCCCGACGTGTCAGACCGAGGGCAAGATCCTGGCCGACCGCCGGATGTCGAAGCTGCTCAAGTAGGTGCTCGTCAGGCGACGAACGGGGGCCGGCCGGTCTCGCTGACCAGCGGCTTGCCCGCCATCTCCCACGACTGCATGCCGCCGCCGATGTTGACCGCGTCGCGGCCGACGTGGTTCAGCCACGCGGCGGCGTGCGCGGAACGGCCGCCGACCCTGCACACGACGTAGACGGGGCCGGACGGAAGCTCGTCGACGCGGGCCTGGAGCTCGCCGAGCGGGATGTGGGTGGCGTCGGGGGCGTGGCCCGCCGCCCACTCGTCGTTCTCACGGACGTCGAGCAGGAAGGCGCCGGCGGGCATTTCGGTCACATCGATTTCGGGAACGGTCATGCCTACCATTCTCGCGGACCCGCCGCACCACATCCTCCAGAAGACGCCGAGGTGGGAGGGGGTGGTTGCCAAAAAGGGCCGAGGTGTCATATTTCGGCGCAAACTAGAAACCGCGGGAGCTCGGGCATGGCCGGGCTGAGAGGGTGACCCCCACGCGTCGCCGACCGCATGAATGGCTCATTTCAGCACCGTGTCCAGGATCCGCTGTTCCGCCCCGCCCTTGACCGGCCGGTCGCGGAACTCGCTGACCTGCCTGTCTGTGCAGACGATCGCTGCGTGACTCGCGCACGTTATCCGGCACCCAGGGGAAGGAGTTGCGATCATGGGGGAATGTTCAGACGGAGGATCTTGGTGGGTGCGGCGCTGGCCCTGCTGGCGAGCGCGCAAGGCTGCAGTACGGGGCTCACCGCAACGGGAACCGCGACGAGCGAGACCAGGGTGGCGAGCGAAATCCCCCAGGGTTTCCTCCTGGGTGAGCCATATGCCAGGAAGACGCCTACCACCTCACCGGACGAGCCCGAGGAGAGCTGGGTGAAACTCAACGACAAACTGTCCGGCCCGCTCGAGGTCGGCGCCTGCGGCACCGAGAGGGACGCGGAAGGGCGTACCGACATGCGAACGATCGTCTACACCACTTCGGCCCCCGAGTACGGCAGCGAACAGCTCGCCCTCTATCGGAGCAAGGAGGCTGCGAGCGAGGTCATGGCGAGGCTGCGGGAGTGTGTCAAGAGCGTGAACCCCACCGGGAGGGTACTTGAGGGCATCGGCGACGAGGCCATCTGGGTGGCGGGAGAGCGCGACCTGGCAGTCTCGTACGACATGAAGGTCGGCGCGGTGGCCGCCCGCCGCGGGAGCGCCCTGTTCGTCTACACCTCCTCTGATGAATCGGTGCTGGACGGCCCGGACGACTTGCCTGTTTCCGCGCGCAAGATGGCAGAGAAGGTCTGTACCCTCCAAGGAGTTTGCGACTAAGCCAGTGTGTGCCACTGTCCTCAGGGGGCCGCGGTGCCGTTCACCCCCGCGCGAACCCGGACGACCTCGACAGGGCGTCAGCCGTGGCGGACTATGACGGAAGTACTGCGAGTCCTCCGAATCCTCCGAGCGAGCCAAACCCGGTATGGCGGGCAGGCGAGCGAGGCGGGTGCGCTGACCGGCGGCGCCCACGCGCCAGGTGTCGCGGAAGCCGGGAGCGGAGAGCCGCAGGGGTGGTTGAACGCGGACAAATGGTGCATCATTGGGGCGCGAGCTGGGCAGATCCCGGCCGCACTCACAAGTCCAAACCGCGGGAGCTCGGGGCAACCGGGCTGAGAGGGCAACTGCCGTTGCCGACCGCATGAACCTGTCCGGGTAATGCCGGCGTAGGGAGCGTGTGATGACGCATGTCGTCGACCCGAAACATGCCGAAGTACCGCTGACACTCGACGAGGCCCCGCCCAGAACGCTGGGCGTCCTCGACCAGGGCGCCTTCTGGGCCAACCTCGGGGTCAGCCTCCTCGGCTTCTCCTTCGCCCTCTTCCTCATCAACCCGCTGCTCGACGACAACCCGCTGACCATGACGGCCGCGGTCACCGCGACCGTCGTCGGCAGTCTCATCGGCACGGCCATGGTCGGTCTGGCCGCCATCCCCGGCGTCCAGACGGGGAAGCCGGCGATGGTGCTGCTCAGGGGCCTGTTCGGGGCCAAGCTGTCCTACGTGCCGACCGTGCTTAACATCATCCAGATGCTCGGATGGGGCGCGTTCGAGCTGTGGGTCATCTCCATGGGAGCCCAGGCGATCTTCGGTGACGCCGTGCCGTACGCCGTCTGGGTGGTCATCGCGGGTGCGATCACCACCGGGCTGACGATCTACCCGCTCGGCGCGATCAGGCTGATCAGGCGGGTCGTCACGGTCGGCGTGATCATCTCGACCGTCTGGTTCGCTGTGACGCTCCTGCAGAGCGCCCCCACGCAGACCGGCGGCAGCTGGGACGCCTTCGCTCCCGCCGTCGACTTCGTGATCGCGCTGTCGGTCTCCTGGGTGCCGCTGGCCGCCGACTTCGCCAGGCACTCGCGCAGCAGCTCGGCCGCCTTCACCGGCGTGGTGAGCGGCTACACGATCGCGCAGGTCGCGTGCCTGGCCATCGGCGTCTACGCGGTCGCGATCGCCGGGCAGGACGCCGTGCTCAACGACCCGACCACGGTCTTCGGCCCGTTCGTCGCCGCCCCGCTGGGCGCGCTGTTCTTCGGCGTCCTGGTGCTGCGAGAGACCGACCAGTCGTTCGCGAACGTCTACTCCGTGGCCATGTCGCTGCAGAACCTCATGCCGCGCGTCGACCGGCGGCTCTTCTCGGTGGCGATCGGGGTGCTGACCATCGGCGTGGCGCTCCTCGTCGACGTCAACTCCTACAGCGCCTTCCTCAGCATCATCGGCGCCGTCTTCGTGCCGATGCTCGGCGTGCTCGTGGTCGACTACTTCGCGCTCGGCAGCGCCAAGACCTGGAACACCAGCGAGAACGCCCCTTCCCGCTGGCTCATGACCATCCCGTGGGCGCTCGGGTTCTGCGCGTGGTGGCTGCTGGCCGCGCCGTCCACGATCTCGTGGTGGGCGGCGATCTGGGACGGCATCCGCGCGGCGCTCGGCTTCACCCGCCAGCCGTGGATGAGCGCGGCCGTGGGCGCGTTCCTGGTCGCGGGCCTGGTCACCCTGATCATCGGCCTGGTAAGGCGGCGGCGCTAGCCCTCGACCCGCAGCAGACGTTCGAGCGCGGTGGGCCCGCCGGGGTAGCCGTCGCGATCGGCGACCCGGTGGCAGGGCACGATCACGCACACCGGGTTGCCGTTGAGCGCGTTGCCGATCGCGCGGAGCGCCTGTGGCCGTCCGATGCGGGCCGCCAGGTCGCCGGTGGTGGTGCTGGTGCCGTACGGCACGGCCATCGTCATCTGCAGCAGCGTGCGCGCGAACGGCGTGGCCAGCTGCAGGTCGACGGGGGTGGTGAAGGCGCGCAGGCGCCTGGAGAAGTAGGCGTCGAGCTCGCGCCGCACCGGGTCGAGGCGGCGCGGGTCGGGACCCACGAGCCCGCCGACGGCCCGCGAGATCCGCTCGAAGACCGCATGCTCGTCGTCGAAGCTGCAGGCGACGACGCCCCTGCCCGTCACCGCGAGCACCAGCGTGCCCACCGCGCCCTCGTAGGTACCGATGGCGACATCCGGCGGTCGCTCGGCGCGGTAGGTGGGTGAGGTGATCCTCACCAGGGCATCGAGCTCGCCAGCCGACATAACCCGCAGCGTATCGGACCGATCAGGCCACGGAGCGACCCTGCCACCGGCACTATGGAAAGGTGGGTGACGAGGAGATCACCGCAGCCGTACTCTCCAGCGCCCCCAACGCGGTCGTCGTGCTCGACAGGGACCAGGCCGTGCTGGTCTGGAATCCTGCGGCGGAGCGGTTGTTCGGATGGAGTTCCGAGGAGATGGTCGGGCGGCGTGCGCCGCTCGTCCCCGGCGAGCTGACCGCCGAGCACAACGCGGTGCTCGAAAGGGTCAGGACGGGCGGTCAGGTCTCGCTGCGCACCAAGCGCTTCCGCAAGGACGGCACGCTCCTCGACGTGCGGGTCGACACCAGCGCACTGCTCCAGGGCACCGCCGTCGTCGGCTACGTGCACGTCCACCATCCGACCGGGGACGACGTCGCCGCGCGCGACAGGGCGGCGCGCAGGGCCAGGCTGGTACGCAGGCTCACCGACGTGGTCGGCGACATCAACGCCGAGCTGGAGCTGCCTGCCGTACTCGACCGGATCGCGGCCAGCCTCACCGAGCTGACGGGAGCCGACGCGGGTGGGTTCGTGCTGATCGAGAAAGAGCGGCTGCGGCTGGTGAGCGCCTACCAGCTGCCGGAGACGCTCAGGGACGCCACCGCCGACCTGCGCAGCAGCCTGGTGGGCAAGCTGATGCGCACGGGCAAGACCGTGATGCTGGAGTCGACGGGCCTCGACGACCTCGTGTGGGCCGAATTACCCGGCCTGCACACGATCGCGCTCGGCCTGGCCGCCGTGGGCGGGCGTCCGTATGGAGCGCTCTACGCCCTGTTCGCCAAACGCAAACCGGGGCACGTCGAGCTGGAGTTGCTGGAACTGCTGGCAGGGCACGCGGGCATCGCGGTCGGCAACGCGGTGGCCTACCAGGAGGCGCTGCGCCAGCGGGCGCACGAGCGCGCCGTCTTCGACGCCAGCGCCGACGGCATCGCGGTGCTGGACGAGGAGGGGCGGGTGATCCAGTGGAACCCCGCCGCGGGAGAGCTCACCGGGGTCGCGGCCGACGACATGATCGGCAGGCCGCCGCCGTTCCCGCTGCCCGAGCCGGGGGAGAAGCTCACCTTCCAGCTCGAGACCGGACGCTGGCTCGACGTCGTCAGCGCGAAGATCGAGGAGACCGGCGAGATGGTGATCGACTTCCGCGACATCACCGCGGCCAAGGAGCTGGAGGAGGCCAAGGACCTGTTCCTGGCCACGACCAGCCACGAGCTGCGCACCCCGATCACGATCGTGCGGGGGTTCGCCAGCACGCTCGACGCCCGATGGGACAAGCTGACCGATCCCGAACGGCGCTCCGCCGTCCACACCATCGCCGAGCGGGCCAGATCGCTCGGCCAGCTCATGGACCACCTGCTGCTCGGCGCCCGCGCCGGAGCCGAGGAGCTCAAGGTCCGCATCGAGACCTTCAGCCTCGCCGAGCGCATCCACGCGGCCACGCTCGGGCTGCCGGTGCTGTCCGACACGCACAGGGTCGAGGTGGTCATCCCCGAGGGGCTGCCCGACGTCAGGGGCGACGCGCTGGCCACCGACATCGTGCTCGGCCAGCTCCTTGAGAACGCTTTCAAGTACTCGCCCGACGGGGGTCTGATCAGCGTCGCGGCATGGGCAGAGGACGAGCGCGTGGTCGTGGTCGTCGACGACGAGGGCGTCGGCATCGCCCCCGCCGACCGTGACCGAATCTTCGAGAGATTCGTCCAGGCCGAGAGCGGTGACCGGCGCAGATTCGGCGGTGTGGGGCTCGGTCTCTACATCGTGCGGAGCCTCGCGAGGGCTCAAGGAGGCGAGGTCACGGCCCATCCGCGCCCCTCTGGGGGGACCAGAATGAGGCTCGTTCTCACTATCGCGCCCGACACACCGAGGCGGTAACGAGCCGGTCACGGATGAGCTGATCTATCGTCCAATGTGTACAAGCTGTGATCGAGACACGGTTTCTGGGACTGGGTAACGGGGCATTTCGGTCGTACCGGGGGCGTTCCTCTGGGGGGATCTGGGAGCGGGGAGGTGGGTGTGTCGAGCGTCGTGATGTTGCCGTACGCACTGTCCAGCGTCGCCGTCGCACGCCAGCGTCTCTGCACTGACCTGCAGGAGTGGGGGGTCTTCGCCACCGCGATCGATGATGCGGTTCTGGTGGTGAGCGAGCTGCTGAGCAACGCGCTCAGGCACGCGCGTCCGCTGACCTCTGGCATGGTCAGGGTGGCGTGGCTGTGGAGCGACGATCATGTCGAGGTGGCGGTGAGTGACGGAGGCGCTGCGACCGAGCCGCGCGCCGGCCGTCCGACACTGTCATCGCTCGGCGGGCGCGGGCTTGGAATAGTCGAGTACGTCGCGGAGAGCTGGGGCGTGCGGCACGACGGGGAGACGACCACGGTATGGGCCGTGCTCCCCGCCCCGCACATCGTCAACGGTCAGGTCGCGGCGTTCAAGGAGGCCGGATAGAGCACGCGACGCTCGGCGGCCGTCCAGGCCGTCGAGACGAGCAGGTAGAGGCCCGCGGCCAGCGGAAGGAAAGCGGCGGCGACCACCGTGCCGAACGGCAGCAGCTTCAAGATCTTGAACTGCCCCGCCTCCATCCTGCGCGAGGTGTACCAGGCGATCAGCGCGATCGCCACGATGACGCCCACGAAGGCCAGCGCGGGAAGGCTGATCAGCCCGTACTGCGCGACCACCGCCGCGAGGTGCCGGCCGAGCAGGTCGGTGCCGATCAGCGGGTGCGTGGCGACCTGGTACATCAGCCACAGGAAGGGCATCTGCGCGATGGCGGGCCCGATGCCCGCGAACGCCGACGTGCCCTCCTTGGCGTAGAGGGCGTTGACCTCCTTGCTCAGCCGCTCAGGGTTACGGGCATGCCGTTCCTGGAGCTTCTTCAGCTGGGGGGCCAGTTTCTGCCGCACCTTCGCGGCCTTGGCCTGGCGCATGCTGAGCGGAAGCAGCAGCAGCCGTACGGCCAGCGTGAACAGCACGATCACCAGCGCGGTGTTACCGCCGAACCCGGTGATGAACATGACAAAAGAATCGATCATCACAACTCCTCATAGAAAGGTCTCTTTCGCTTACGAGGAGTGCGATGACGGAGCTCTCGGCCGCGATCTGCCCGCCGCGCCGGGGTCGCGCTGGCGAAGGAACGCCGTCCTCCTGGCGTAGGCCATGGGAAAGCTCGGCGTGCCGCCCTGCTGGGCGAGGAGCACGCCGCCGGCCCAGGCCGCCAGCAGGAGCAGGATCAGGCCGGTGATCAGGACGAGACCGGCGGGATCCATCAGCGCGAGTTGGAACACCTATCGAGCCGTCCTGCCCACCAGGGCGACGGCGACGAAGACCACGACGGCGATCACGCCGATGATCAGCGCGAGCTTCAGCAGGCCCATGATCATGGGCAGGATGAAGGCGAAAAGTACCCATAGCGCCAGCAGCACACCGGCAACAAGCATGACCATTCGACCCATATGCCTACCGTACGACGTGGACCATGCGTTCGCGAGGGAATTAGCCGTACCGTGACGGTGTGAGCACTCGCATTCTCGTGGTCGACGACGACCCGACCGTCGCCGAGGTCGTGGCGCGCTACCTCGAACGTGACGGCCACAGCGTCGAGTGCGTGGGCGACGGCGCGGAGGCGCTGCGGCGCGCGCTCGCCGACCCGCCCGACCTGATGGTGCTCGACCTCATGCTGCCCAAGCTCGACGGCCTGCTCGTGTGCAGGAAGCTCAGGGAGCGCTGGCCGGTCCCGGTGATCATGCTGACCGCCCTCGGCGAGGAGATCGACCGCGTGGTCGGCCTGGAGACCGGCGCAGACGACTACGTGACCAAGCCGTTCAGCCCACGCGAGCTGGCGCTGCGCGTGCAGTCGGTGCTGCGCAGGGCCCGCGGCGCCGCCGCCGTCAGCGGCGGCACCGGGGTGCTGCGCGACGACGACCTGGTCGTGGACGTGGGGGCTCATGAGGTACGGCGGGACGGCGAACTGGTCATGCTGACCGCGCGGGAGTTCGACCTGCTGGCCTACCTGATGCGCAACCCCCGCCAGGCCTTCAGCAGGGCCGCGCTGCTCGACCAGGTATGGGGGTGGTCGTTCGGCGACTCGTCGACGGTGACCGTCCACGTGCGGAGGCTGCGGGAGAAGGTCGAGCCCGATCCGACCGCTCCGCGAAGGATCGTCACCGTGTGGGGCGTCGGCTACAGATACGAGCCACTGTCGTGAATTTTCTGGAGATCGTCGCTGTCACGGCCGGGCTCGGCATGGTCGTGGCGGGCGCCGGCCTCGCGGTGATGTGGCGGCTGCGCACCCGCTCCATCGGCGTCATGCTGGCGGTCGTCGCGGTGGTCGCCGTCCTGGCCACCGTCGCGGGCGTCACGGCGATCACCCTCAAGATGCTCATCGACGTGCCGGCGAGGGACCTCGTGCTGAGCGTCGTGGCCGTCGGCGGGCTGGTGGGCCTCGGTGTGGCGTTCGTCCTCGCGCGGCAGGTGGTGGGAGCCAGCAGGCGGCTGGCGGCCGCGGTGCGGGAGCCGTCCTTCGTCGCGCCCGCGGGCCTGCCCGCCGAACTGCGGGACATCGCCCAGGCGCTGGAGGAGTCGTACGCCAGGGAGCGGACGCTGGAAGGAGCCCGCAGGGAACTGGTGGCGTGGGTCAGCCACGATCTCCGTACACCGCTGGCGGGCATGCGGGCCATGGCAGAGGCGCTGGAGGACGGCGTCGGCGACACGCACCGCTATCCGACCCAGATCAGGGTCGAGGTCGAGCGGCTCTCCGCGATGGTGAACGACCTGTTCGAACTGTCACGCATCCACGCGGGGGCGCTCCGGCTGACCCCCTGCAGGATCGGGCTCGGCGACCTGGTGGATGACACCGTGGCAGGTGTGGAGGCGCTCGCCGTGGCCAAGGGCGTGAAGGTGCGGGCGACCTGCGAGACGGTCCCGGTGACCGCCGATGTGGGGGCGCTGGGGAGGGCGCTGCGGAACCTGGTGGTGAACGCGATCAGGCACACGCCGCCGGGGGGTGAGGTGGTGATCCGCGCCGCCGTACGGGAGGGTGAGGCCTCCCTTTCCGTCACGGACGCCTGCGGAGGGATCCCCGAGGAGGATCTGGGGCGGGTGTTCGAGGTGGCGTTCATGGGGGAGAAGGCGCGCACCCCGACCAGGGAGGGCGGCGCGGGCCTCGGCCTGGCGATCACCCAAGGTCTCGTCAACGCCCATGACGGACACATCACCGTGGCCAACGAAGGGGAAGGCTGCCGGTTCGACATCCGGCTCCCCCTCTAGACGACGTCGGAGCCTCGTGGCGGACTTCCGCACCTGCGCCCAAGCCCACCTCACCGGTCCCAGCCCTGCTGAACCAGCGAGCGCTCCGCCACCACGAGCCGAGGAATGACCGGTATCCCACCTGCAACGGTGATGGCCGGAGCCGCACGCGCCCGGTCAGGCCGGGTCCTCCTCCCGCACCGGCCGCCTGTCCGCGTCAATACCCCGTCAGGATTCCGGGCAGCGCCGTACGGGTCGCGTATCGAGGCGCGGTCGGCCGCCTTTCGCGGTGTTCCATGAAGGAGAAGGTCCGCCGATGTGAGAGGAGGCGGCGGCCATGCGTGAACGGTTGCAGTACCTGCTTCCTGCTGGATTCGCCGTGTCGATCGTGGCCTGCTCCGTCGCGGCCCTGCTTCTTCCCGTGGGCGCGGTCCGGGTGGTGGCGATGCTGGTGGCCGTCGTGGCGTTCGCGACCTGGGCGCGCAGCTTCACCGCGGCGATGGCTACGGCCGCGATGGCCTGGATGTTCACGACCGGCTTCCTGGTGAACGGCACAGCCGAACTGACCATCACCGGCACCGACGCGTGGAGACTGGCCGCATTCGCCGCGGTGGGCCTGGTGGGCTGGGCCTGCGGCATCCTCCCATCAGTGGCGAAGACCGGCCTCCGGACGCTCCGCACTCGCCCGGTCATCCACGTCCCGCACCACCTCCCGGCGGCCCTCCGCCACTGACCCCCGTGACGGTGGACGCGCGCGCGGCTCTGGAAAAATTGGGATGCGCCTGTTGTCCGGAACCGGGTCGCCCGTTCGTCATGGTGGTGAGTCCGAGGAACAGAGGAGCGACGATGAAGTACATGATGTTCGTGTGCACCGACACCGAGCCTGACACCGACAAGGCCGACGAGCCCGACATCGAGGCATGGGTGTCGGAGAACGACGCGCGCGGCCGCCGCTTGGAGGGCAGCGTGCTGGCGTCGACGTCCGCGGCCACGACGGTCCGGGTCCGCAACGGCCGGCTCCTGGTCTCGGACGGCCCGTTCACGGAGACCAAGGAAGTGATCGTGGGCTACGACCTGCTGGAGTGCGCCGATCTGGACGAGGCGATCGAGGTCGCCCGCGCCCACCCGATGGCCCGAGCGGGACGGCTGGAGCTGCGCCCATTGGTCGACCTGGACGGCTGACGCGTGACTGACGCGCGTGCGCCCGCACCTGTGGCTGCGACCGCGGCGGCCGTCGCGGCCGCGAGCGCGGACGCGTACGCGCGGATCGTCGCCGCGCTGATCCGTGTCACCGGCGACTGGACGCTGGCCGAGGACTGCGCCCAGGAGGCGCTGGCGCTCGCCCTGCAGCGGTGGCCACAGGAGGGTGTGCCGGGCAACCCGGCCGCCTGGCTGATGACGGTGGCCCGCAACCGCGCGATCGACGTGCTGCGCCGAGCGTCGGTCGAACGCCGCAAACTGGCCGAGCTGGCGGTCCTCGCGCCTGCCGATCCGGGCTCCGCCGCAGTGGAGGAGGAGGTCGTGGACGACCGGCTGCGCCTCATCTTCACCTGCTGCCACCCCGCACTCGCCTTGGAGGCGCGTGTGGCGCTGACGCTCCGAACGATCGGCGGGGTGCCTACCGCCGACATCGCGCGGGCCTTCCTGGTCAGCGAGTCCACCATGACCCGGCGCCTGACCCGGGCCAAAACGAAGATCGCGGATGCCGGCATCCCCTACAGGGTGCCGACCGGCGCGGCGCTTACCGAGCGGCTCCCCGGTGTTCTGGCAGTTCTGTACCTGCTGTTCACCCACGGCTACAACCCCGACGGACGGCCCGCGTTCGCCGACGAGGCCATCCGCCTGGCCAGGCTCCTCCACCACCTCATGCCCGACCAGGGCGAGGTGTCCGCGCTGCTGGCGTTGTTCCTGTTCCAGCACTCCCGGCGCGACACCCGCCGCGACCGCCACGGCAACCTGCTCACCCTGGACAAGCAGGATCGGCTCCGCTGGGACCACGCCGCGATCGACGAGGGCCTCCACATCCTTGCCGGGACACCAGAGGACGGCCCGTACGCGCTCCAGGCCCGGATCGCCGCCTGCCACGCCACCGCCGCCTCCGCCGACGCCACCGACTGGCCGGCGATCGCCACGTGGTACGACCGGCTCGCCCTGATCCAGCCCTCACCCGTGATCGAGCTGAACCGTGCCGTGGCGCACGGCTACGCGCACGGGCCGGCGGCGGGACTGGCCCTGCTCACCCAGGCCCGCGCAGGTGGCGCGCTGGACGAGTACCCGCTCGCCATCGCCGTGGAAGCCGACCTCACCGCGCGACACGGCGATCGCGCCCGGGCCGCCGCGCTGTTCCGTCAGGCCGCCGCCGCGGCCCACTCCGAACCCGAACGCCGCGCACTCCTCGACCGCGCCGACGAGCCCCTCGGCGTGGACGACTGACATCGAAGACCACTCCCCGCAGGGGTACGGCTTGGTGCGCCAAGCCGTAGGCGATCGGGCACGACGCCGGGAGGCTGGACGGCACCGGATCTTGGCTCCGGTCGGGTGCGCGATGCCGCCGTGCGAGACCGTGGACCGTATCCGAGCCACTCGACAGGTCAGCCGAGACTTGAACGACGGACGGAACGCAGCATGCGTTGGACGGCTACGACATGGGCCCGGCTGCCGATGACCAAGGCGCGGTAGACGAGGCCGTGCGGGCCGGGGAAGTGTGCATATGTCCGGGCGCTCAACACGGTCTTCCCGCCCGCGACGTCAGCAAGCTCGAACACCAGCAGGTAACGGGCGAACCGGTGGCGGCCGGCCATGCTGAGCTGCTGACGCGGAACCTCCCGCGACACCTCGAAGCCGGTGCGGGGCACGGTCCCCAGCAGCCAGGCCAGGGGATTGCGCCCGCTGACAAGGAGAGACGAGTCCACATAGCGCCGCAGGGCGGCCCAGACGAGATCGCGTGATGCGGCGATCGTGGTCTGATGCTCGTCCACGTACGGCAGTGCGCCCGTGTCGGAGCTCAACGTTGATCGGTCCAGACGGTGTTGACGGCACGCTGGTTCCGCACCGCGCGTGGCCGTTCGAGCAGCTCCATGGCCGCGTTCCGGTTCATGAACCGCTCATCCCACGGTCGGCGCCGGCAGCAGGCGCAAGGCGCGCCTGCATGGCTTCGGCCAGAGCGATGACGGCGCTCAGCGGGCGGACCATGACAGTGAGCTCGGTGATTGTGCCGTCCTCGCTGGTGTGGAGGAAGTCGCTTCCTTCGACTTGTCGTCCCCCGACGTTCGCCTGGAAGACCAGAGCATGGTCGGCCGCGCCGTCCGATCCGATCTCGCGCACGTAGCGGAAGTCTTCGAACACCTGAAACACCGCATGGAGGATGGGCGCGACGGCGTCGCGGCCCCGGTACGGGCTGAACACGACCGGGCTACGGAAGACGACGTCCTCCGCGAGCAGGTCCAGCGCGGCGTTGACGTCACGTGCCTCGACGGCTGCGCGGAAAGGGTGCACGGCTCGATCCCTATACTCACTTTGTTGAATAGGTGCGGATCAGGCTATTCCCGAGTGGAAGGGCTGTCCAGATGGGGCTTCGTCACGCCGTCCTCGCGTCCCTGCTGGACGAGGAGGCCACCGGCTACGAGCTGTCCAAACGGTTCGACGTGTCGGTCGCCGACTACTGGTCGGCTACGCCGCAGCAGCTCTACCGCGAACTCGAGCGCCTCGAGAGCGACGGGCTCGTCCACGGACGTGTGGTCGAGCAGGAGCGTCGGCCGAACAAGCGCGTGTTCGCGCTGACCGAAGCCGGGCGCGAGGAGCTTCACATCTTCATCGCCCAGCCGACCCGACCGACCGCGATGCGCGACGACCTCCTCGTCAAACTCCTCGCAGCCGGTGCCGACGACTTGGGCGCGGTGCGGAAAGCTTTCGAGGAACGCCGGGAGCAGGCCAGGAACAAGCTCGCGCGCTACGACCGCCTTCGCGACCGTCTCCTCGACGGAAAAAGCGAAACCGCTCACCTGCGGGACGCCAAGCGCGTCGGTCCCTACCTCACACTCATGGGGGGACGGATGTATGAGCAGCAGAACATCCTCTGGTGCGACGCGGTCCTCGACGCGCTCGACCAAAGAGAGCGAAGCGCCCTGACGCCTGATCCAGGAGACAGACCCTAAGCCCACGCCTTCGATCGGACTTAGCCGTCAGCCACGATCAGGATTGCTCTGCCACGTCTCGAATTGGAGAGCGGGCGAATGGGTGAACCGCTTCGCCTTGTGCACGCAGTCGGGGCAGATGGGTTCCTCAACCGATCTGGCCGTCGCTTCCGGTGTCGGCTCGCGCCAGGTACCCAACACCGTCATGCCGGGAGGAAGGCCGGTCTCAGGGTCGATCGTGGCTGTCGTCACGCTCGCAGGGATGAAACTGAAGGTCCGCTTGCATCCATAGCATCTGCCGATTGTCGTAATCCGCTCGTCTGCCATATGGCGTCCGCCCTCCTTCGTAGCACCGTACATCCTGGTCGATTTCCTCAGCGAGCCGGCGAACCGTCAGCATCACCCTCGGTGATCCACCCGATCGAGCGTGGTAGTGGCTGCGCGGCAAGCTGGGCGGCTGTCACCTGCGACGCCGTCTCCTCCCCGCTCGGTGATTTTCAGATCTGGCAGGTCGGGGTCATCTCGGGAACGCTGTCTCGAGGAGACCTTCACACAGGCGATCGTGGGCGGATGGCGCTTCCTCGTACGGCGCCGCCCGCTCACAGAACTACCTCGGCATGCTCGCCCTGGCGGTGACCGTACCCACGCTGCTGTCGTTCGGCGACGTGGCCGCCGTCGGGACGGTCACGGCCGCGCAGGGCCTCGGTGCGGGCGCCGAGATCGCCGACTCGCTGGACGCCGTCCAGGCCGAGGCCGACCGCTCACTGCGCACGGCCTGACCTACGGATCGGATTCCGGCCGGAATATCGCCTCGTCTAGGTCGTGTTCAGAGTCAGCTTCCCGACTGCATGGCCGCCAACGGCCTTGCCCGGCTGCTCGGATAGGGCGGCCCTGAAATCATTTCGCCCGTGCTGGCCTCGTTTGGTACGGTCGCGGGATTGTTTTCGCTGTTGGAAGCCATGAGGCGCGTGTGGCCTCCCCTGCAGTTCCCAGGCTGAGAGTAGGTTTCGTTGATGGCATGTCGTATCAGTGAGCTCGTGCTCGGTTGCCGCGACCCTGAGGTGCTGGCGCGGTTCTGGTGCGAGGTCCTGGACTTCGTCGTGCTCGATCGCGAGGACGACGGCTCGGTGGAGATCGGGCCGCGCGAAGGGTTCGGCGGTCCGCAGCCGACGATCATCCTCAGTCGCAGGGATGAGCCGGAGAAGGGGAAATCCCGGCTGCACATCGACGTCAACGCCACCGACCGCGATCAGGACGCCGAGCTCGAACGCCTTCTGAAGCTCGGTGCTCGCCCGGCAGACATCGGTCAGACAGGGCAGGAGCAGTGGCATGTCCTGGTCGACCCCGAAGGCAATGAGTTCTGCCTGCTCAAGGCCCGCCTCGACCCGCTTTGATGCTCATGGGCGCAGATCGTCACCGCCCCGCAAACCCGGGCGGACGCGGCCGGACTGATCACCTGGGACGTCGGCGTGGATTCAACGATCGCCCGGGCGCACCAGCACGCCGCCGGTGCCCGCCGACACCCCAGCCAGCAGCAAGAGCCGCCCGGTGGCCTGTCGATCGAACCTGAAGACCACGCGCTGGGACGCTCCCGCGGCGGGCTGACCACTCTGCTCGGCTTGCCCCGAGTCGATCGCGGACGGGGTGGTCAGGCGCTACCTCAGGTGGACAACGCCTCAGTACCTGTGGCCGGGCCAGTGCGGGTCCTCCCAACGCGCAGGGCCAGAGAGACCGAGCAGCCGTATCCGGTGGAGCAGGTCTTTCGGGGCGTTCCGAGCGCGGAGCCGGGCAGAAGCATGGCGGATCAGCCAGGCCGTTAGCTCAACACGCAACTCTTCTTCGTTTTCCCAGCTTGCCCAAGGGAGTTGGTCTCCCAGTAGGTCGTACTCCCAGTGGGCAACCGCTTCGGCTAAGTGCTGGTCGGCCACTGTGTGGGTCTGCGTTGCCCAGACCTACCCGACCTGCGCGCGCATGCGGCATAGAGCTTGGCAGGACTATCTCGAGGCCCTGCGGGAGGCCAATGCAAGAGCTCCATATGCCTGGCCGACAGCAGTTGGCACTGCACAGGCCACAAACCAGCGTTCAAGAGCCTTCGGGACGGGACGAAGCGCTGAGGCGACTCTGTAGCACCCTTGACCAAGCAGGCACGGCGATCAAGGATGGCGCTCGTGATGACTCCCGAGCGCCCCACCCGATCCTCCCGGCGCGCCTTGGTGAGACTAGTCGTCGTGACGCTCTTGCTGGGCATCGCACTTGGCGCGGTGGCTTGGTGGGGATTGGCGATGCTGTGGGATGCCATATGGGGTGAGGGGCCGGTATTTCTGCCCGGCTAGCCGTGGGTGGAACCAGCTCAGCGCAGCCGGGATATGGACCTCGTAGAGACGCGCGCAGGTGCGAGTTGGGGTATCGCCCAACTAAGAAGTGCAATGGAAAATGCAACTGGGCAGGCTTTCCGCTCATTGAGATCAGGGAGTGCCGCCCCGCCCAGGTCATGTGAGGTAGGGCGCCCACGGCTCGAACCCGGAACTTACGGAGCAAGTGGAAGGCGCTTCTGCCATCACGCAACGCTCTGAACTGGCCCATGCACCAAGGAGAGCCCGCCGCTCAGGTTGAAAAAGCCTCATGGCCTGGTGACGCATCAGCCTAGCCGGGCGTCTCATCACCTAAGGGCGAAATTCTGTGTCCAGTAGACGCGGTTATTGTGGCCGGAGGCGCGTCCCACTCCGATCACTCTGTATTCACAGTTGAGGATGGCGTAACGATGCCCAGCCTTGCGGCCCACCGGCGGGCCTGAACGTGAAAGTGTCTGCACCTGACGAGGGATGCCCGAGAATCGGTGCGCCGTAAATGGAGTCGGTTCCGATTTGCATGGTCGGCTTGCTGCCCGCATTTCAGATGCGGCCGTTGACAGGGTCAAGGGGGATGGAGGCGTCGATACCGACGCCGGTCGTCGGCGAACCTGACGCCACGACGAGTGCGGCCGATAGGGTTAGGTGCGACACGCACATCCCCATGTTGGACATACCTTTTGCCATGGCTATGCCCTACTTCCGAGTTGGCGAAGCTGATTCGACTTCTTGAAAGAAGTGTCACGATCAGCTTGGGAACTGCAACGACTGGCCATTGGTGACCTTGGGAGCGCAGGTCACGGCTCTGGTCGACGAGTCCGTGCGTGACCTTGACCCCTCGTCCCCCTGGCTGATGGCCCGCTAATGGCCTGACAAGCAGAGTCGTGACCTTGGAGGCTCATGATCGGTAGGCTGATCGTCATGGGAGCTGATGAGGCATCTCTGCGGCTGGTGGACGTAACGTCGGCGTTAGAGGCGACTCTCACCGCCCTGAGGGCTGTGGGGGCCGACCCGGTGTACCGCGTGGGTGGCACAAGTGCCGCTCTGCTGCAAGGTGTTCGTCTTCCTGTCGGAGACGTTGACCTCTTAGTGGCTCGACGGGAGGACGTGGACACGGTCGCTGCCGCCCTTTCGTCCTTCCCCTGCCTGTATGCGGCATCTTGGCTCCCCGAGAGTTCGCAGTATTTCGCCAGGTACGAGGTGAACGGGGTCCATTTAGAGATCAGCACGGTTGAGCAGGAGGTCGACTCCGATGGGATGGAGTGCGTTGGCCGTGGCCCGTGGCAGCACTACGTCTTGATCACGTGTGGCTCGCATCGTGTTCCTGTGGTGCGCCTGGAACTGCGGTTGGCCACGGAACTCTTGCGTGATCGGTCCGATCGATACGAACCTCTGCTCGACCACATGGCGGCGCATGGGTTCGACGCTGATCTTCTGCATAGGGCTATGACTGCTCGCGGTCTTTCGGTGGAACGGCAGCGCTTGGTTAACGACCGCCTCGCCCATTCCTCTCCCCGCTCCCGATAGCTGCCGAGCATCGGCGACCTGTGCTACGAACCGTGCTCGCCCACATCCACCAACTGGCTGCGGTACGGAGTCCAGCTCAAGGACGCCAAGCGGAGGATGATTCCCGGCCAATGCCGCAGCAAGGCACACCGCCCTGAACACCTCGGCTACGCGGGCCGGCGCGTCCTGGCCTCCCGCATGTGGTCCAACAAGATCCTCCGCGAGCACAAGCAGGACCGCCGCGCCTGGGTTCGTCGCTCAAACCGTCCAGCCGGTCGCGTAAGAACCGGCTGCGCCAGCGGGCCACCGTCTTGCGGTCGATGCGCAGCCGCCCGGCCACCGCCATGTTGCTGCCGCCCTCGGCGCAGGCCGGCACGATCCGCGCGCAACGCCAATCCGTGGGCGGTTGGGTGCGACGGGTGGCCCATCCCTGCAACGTCAGCCGCACGGTGGGGGATAGCGCCAGCGGCTCCAGCCTGCTGTCGGCCATTTCTCAGCAGACCCCGGCCGGCAGGCGCCGTCACCACCCAGCACCGAAACTGCTACAGAACGCACCTCGCGTGGTGACCGCCGTACTCCAAACCGGCTCACTGGGCCGTTCAGGCGATGCGGCCGGTCCAGTACGAGCCCGCGGCGCGGAAGACCGTGTACAGCCCGCTGTCGAAGTAGGGGGAGACTCCCGTGTCGTAGCGGCCGTCGCCGTCGGTGTCGGAGACGCCGGTCGTGATGCCGTTGAGGTAGCCGAGGCGGTGGTCGTCGGTGTACTCGTACAGCCAGGAGGAGCCGACGGAGCCTTCGCCTGTGAACGGGGAGTCGACACCGACGGGCTGGTCGGCGGGTGGGGCGGAGAGCCTCATGGCGAAGGTCTGCCCAGTGGACCGTTCGAGGGTCTCGCCGGTGTAGGGCCGGGTTCCGTCGGGGTGGGTGCCGGTGGGGTAGCCGAAAACATCGACGGTTGGGGTCGTCGTCTGGTTGAAGGCGAGGCCCTGCCCGCCGACGATGTCGACCAGCCTTCCGTTGGTGGTCAGCGCTCCCGAGGAGGACGGGACGACGCCGTAGTAGACATTCACGAAGGCGAAGTCGCGGTCGTGGTCCCTGTACTGGGTGAAGTCGTAATGGACGAACGCCTGCTTTCCGACGTACAGGCCGGACGGGATGGCGCCCTCGGAGTAGCCGGGGACGAAGGCCCACTTGTCGACCGTGGCGGGGGCGCCCTCCATGTCGTACACGCAGTGCGCGGCCGTGGCGACGAGGTTGCGGTAGTTCGACTGGACGGCGGTGCCCGAACACCAGTGCGGCTGACCGTCGGCGCCGACGAAGAACACCTTGCCTGAGGTCCGGGGCAGTTCGCCTTCCGCCTCCGGAGGCACCGGCGTGACCAGGCCGGGCTTGCCGGGCGGGACGACGGCGTCGGACGTGCGTTCCCCGTGGACCTCGGCCTGCGGGGCGTAGGGCGTGGCGCTCCTGAGGTTGGCGCCCCCGTCGGCGAGCCAGAACGTCGCGACCTGCTGGGCGTTCGCCGTGCTGAAGGTCAGCGGAGCCGACACCACGTCTGCGGCCTGAGCGGGCGCGGCGACGGCGGTGGCGCCCACCAGCCCTAAGCCGATGCCGAGCGCGAGCAGGCTGCGTCTCATCATCGATCTTCCCCGTTCCGTCGTGGGGCGTCCTTGCCGGCCCCATCAATATGGAAAGCCGGTCTGATCGACCAGCAAGCAAGATCGTAATCCTTGCGGGATGCCACGGGAAGAGTTAATTCGAACTGATGTTCAGAATGAAGTGGGTGCGGGCGTAGCCTTGGACGGCATCGTGCCGTGAGGGCCTGAGGTGCTGCGCCACCGATTTCGGCTACCCCGTGATCGCGGCGTGTGACTCCTCCTGCTCTCCTGTGGCATCTGGCACGGATCGATCCAGGAAGAACAAGCACGGAAGGTCGCCGCTCAACGATCTTCACCCTGTGCCGGCGAGCGTCGATTCTCCCCGCCAACCGGTCCGGCTCGCGCGGTAGTGCCTTGGCTGTCATCGACAGCTTGTGATCTCCGCCTACCCCGAGTTCATCGTGGACTTGGAGCCCTCCATCGCGTCAAGTAGGACCTTATGGCGGCGGGGTATTCGCCCGGCCAGGCCCGGCCGGCGCTGGAGACACTGTCGATCGCCGCACCATCGATCGATGCACCAGATCAGTGTGTCGCAGGGGCGACACCAACCACATCCCGATGGACGCTGACCATCGTCTCCTCCCGCGCGGTGACCGCCGCCGCGGCAGCGCCGCGGCCAGCCCGCGATCGAGGCCCTCCGGTACGGCGACCAGGTTGTCAGACCCCTGGGGAGGGTGGAGACCCTCGCCGAGGGGGCGCACCTCGCAGAGATGTCGGGTTTATGTCATGGCATCTACACGAAGCGCTAAAAGCGCGACTTTTCCGCTTCTGTGCAGCAATCTCAAGGCTGACAGGAGAAGAACCCCTCCTGCCGGATTCGCACTAGAGACGGGATGGCTGAAATGACCACCAAGATCTTCGTCAACCTTCACGTCGCCGACACCAAGGCCGCGGTGGACTTCTTCGGTGGACTCGGCTTCGCCTTGGACGCCGATATGACCTCGGACGACGCTGCGTGCTTGGTCATCGGCGAGAACATCTCCGCAATGCTCGTGGCCGAGCCGTTCTTCAAGGAGATCACTGGCCGGGACATCGCCGACACCGGGGCGGTGCAGGAGGTCGCACTCGCGATCTCCGTCGACAGCCGCCAGCGGGTCGACGCTCTGGTCGACGGCGCGGTGGCCGCCGGCGGCCGGGCGGCGGGCGAGCCGCAGGACGAGGAGTTCATGTACTCCCGCGGCTTCCGCGACCTCGACGGACACCTCTGGAACGTGCTGCACATGCCCGTATCGGGCTGAGAAGCTTGCCATACAAGCCCTGATGATCTCCTGAGAGCGGCACCAGGTGCTCGATACCGCACAAAGCCGTCTAGGATGCGGGAGGACCATCGAAGGAGCACATGAAGGACCTGGATGCGGCAGCGCAGCTGGTTTATGCCCAGATGCGCGAGCTCGGGCAGACCTTCGACGCTGCCTCGGGAGACTCCCGAGTCCGGGCACGTCTGACCGAGCTAGGCCTGCTCAATCCGGCCACCGAAGTCGCCACCGAGGCATCGGTCGCGCTCGTCCATGCTCTGTCGGCCGCTCACGACAAGCTGGACGCGGCACTCCATCAGCAGGCTGTCGCGATGACACTGACGCGACACTTCCTGCACGCTGTCAGCGGACAGGCGGGCGAGGTGAGTGTCGAGTTCTTGCCACGAATCGAGATCGACCGCCTGCGTCAGGTTATCGCGGAGCTAGGGGAACTGGCCCGCCACGAGGTCGTCAGCATGCACCCCTACACGGAGTGGTCGCAACCCCGGCGCGACGCAGGCCTCAGGAACAGCACCAAGTTCGTGGCGCGCGGCATCCGGCGGCGCAGCCTGTTCCACCAGCGGCACCTGTCCGACCGCGCCTTCCGTGAGCATGCGACCAAGTTGATGGACGTGGGGCACGAGTTGCGGTTCGTCCCCTCCATCCCCACCCGGCTGATCGCCTTCGACAGCCAAGCAGCCGTCCTCCAAGTCGATCCCGCCAGGCTCGACAGCGGCGCCGTCCTAGTCCGCGGCGCCGGGGTGGTCAACTCCCTGGTCGCGCTCTTCGAGTACTGCTGGCTCAGCGCAGCAGAGGCCCAGGATGTGCCGCAGAACACGACAGACCTGACCGACCAGCAGCGCACCGTGCTGCGCATGCTGGCGGCCGGAGCCAAGGATCACGCGATCGCCCGAACCATGAGCCTGTCCACCCGCACGGTCGCCCGCCTCGTTGGCGAACTTCTCACCAAGCTGGGCGCGGCCAGTCGCTTCGAGGCGGGAGCGCGGGCGGCCAAGCTCGGCTGGCTCGACTGAACTCCGGAACGCGCGAACTTCGCTGCCATGTTCCGGTGGCGCCGCGACGGGCCATAGCCCCTTGTTTCCACCTGACACCAGCATTCTTCCAGAGACGGGAAAGACAGTTATGACCCAGCAGATCGACGACGAACTCGTGCTGATCGAGCCAGGCGACCCGGACTACGACACCTTGCGACGCGGTTTCGTCTACACCGGCACCCCTGCCGGCATCATCCGGTGCCGTAACGCGGCCGATGTCGCGGAGGCCGTGGCATACGCCCAGCGCCGCGGCCTGCCGTTGGCGGTGCGTAGCGGCGGACACAGCGGGGCCGCCCTGAGCACCGTCGGCGGCGGCCTGGTGATCGACCTGTCGCCGATCAACCACGTGGAAGTGCTCGGCGGCCCGGACAATCTCGTCAGGCTCGGTACCGGCGCCACCTGGGGCAAGGTCGCCGAGGTCCTGGCCGGTCACGGCCTGGCCATCTCCTCCGGCGACACCACGTCCGTCGGAGTGGGCGGCCTCATGCTCGGCGGCGGCATCGGCTGGATGGTGCGCAAGTACGGCCTCGCCCTGGACAGCCTGGTCGCGGCCGAGGTGGTCACCGCCGACAGCCGGATCCTGCGTGTCAGCGCCGATGATCACCCCGACCTGTTCTGGGCCGTGCGCGGCGGGGCAGGCAACGCCGCGGCGGTCATCACGTTCGAGGTCGCGGCCAAGCGCGAGTCACAGGTCACCTTCGCTCGCATCGTCTATCCGGCCGACAACCTTGCGGCCCTGCTCACCGGCTGGCGGGACGCGCTGCGGGCGGCACCCGACGAGCTGACCACCTTCCTGCAGATCATGCCCGCCTTCGGCGAGGAGACGCCGCCCTCGGTAGTCGTGCTCGCCTGTTACTCGGGCGACGATCCTGCGGCGATCACGCCCCTGTCCCGGTTGGGGACGCCGGTGAGCGTGGACGTCGACGCCGTGCCGTATCCGAAGGTGCTGGAAGACGCCTTCCTGCCGGACGGGTGGCAGCCGATGGTCCGCAACCGTTTCATCCGCGCGCTCGACGACGACCTCATCGGTGAACTCGCCGCACGCGCCACCTCGATCCCCATGATGGTGATCGAGCTACGCGGGCTGGGCGGCGCGATGAACCGGGTGCGGGCCGAGGCGACCGCCTTCGCGCACCGCGACACGGAGGCGATGCTCCAGATCGTCGCGCTGGGCACGCCGCAAGACCACCAACCGATCATGAAGGATTACGAGGCCTTCTGGGAGGCACTCACGCCCTACACCTCGGGCGCCTACGCGAACTTCCTGACCGCTATCACCGAGGACGACGTCGCCGCCGTCTATCCGGAGGCGACCAGAACACGGCTGGCGGCGGTCAATCGCGCGTACGACCCGCACAACGTCTTTCACCGCAACATCAACGTCAACCCGTGAGGGCTGGAGGTGCTCATGGCGCTCTTCGTCAACGCCCAGTCACGGACCTGCCTGCGTCACCATCCACGCCATGATCGGAGCTGTGGACCGACCTGCGCCAAGCCGGGGCACAACTGCGACAAGCGGCCGTGCCTGAAGGGCTGCACCGGCCACGCGGACAAGTGCCCGAAGCGCTCAGGCGGTGGCATCGTCTTCCGGCCGCGGAAGGGCAAGAGCAAGCTCACCCTCCAGTACCATCCCGCGCTCCTCGACCAGCTGAAGGCCCACAAGAAGATCCAGGTCGCCGAACGGCTGAAGGCGGGGGAGCGGTGGACTGATCACGACCTAATCTTCACCACTCGCTTCGGCGGTCCAATCGAGCGCACCCAGGACTGGAAGGCGTGGAAGTCGATCCTCCGGCAGGCCGGCGTACGGGACGCCAATCACATGAGCTGCCAAGACCCGTCACGCGAGCCTCGCTCGAGTAGCTATAGGGCTGCGCGGCCAGCACTGTCGAGGGTGCGGGTGTGACCTTCGCTGATTTATCGGCGAAAGTCACACCCGAGTGACCGGCTCCACCAGCGCATCCAGCGCCGCGGGCAGCCCGGGGTCGACCTGCTCGGCGCGCTTGCGGCCCGCTCCGGAGCGACGGATCCGGCCCTCGGCCAGCGGACGGCACCCCTGGTTTGGGTGGTCTTACATCGAGTAGGCGCCGGAGGCGAGGGCGATGACGCCGACCACGGTCAT
>NZ_JBEZDO010000039.1:0-86172 GCF_040648355.1 Nonomuraea sp. NPDC049152
AGCCCACCGGCCCCGCAAGGCCGCCCTATGAGTTCAAGGGCGATCGTCAAGCATGTGGTGGGACGGAACCGTCAAGCATCACGTGGGTCTAGACAGGGTGTCCAGGGGCGGCGATCGTTGCCCATAGACTTCGGGGATCTTGGCGGAGGAGGAATGATGACAGGCAATCCCCTGTCGGCTGGGGTGTACCTGCTCGAACGTTGGCTGCCTGGCATCCAGGCGGTGATCGTCCGCGGCGAGGCGCCGGGCGAGCTCGACGAGGACTGGGCGGCGCTACCGTCCGTGGAGCGGGTGGCCCGGTACGGAGGGTTCCCCGGGACCTTTCCCGGCGGGGGAGACCGCCACCCGGTGTCTGTAGAGCGGTTCGAGATCAAGGACAAGCAGATGATGTTCGGTGCCCAGCGCGCTGCGGCGGGGTTCCCCGAAGCTGGTGCGGAGCGGGCTCTGGCGTTCCTGACCCCCGTCCTGGAGGCTGCCGCCGGCCCTCTGGATCGAAGGAAGCGGGCACTCGCCGCCTTCGTGGCCGGGATGCTGGTCGAGGGCAACGGCGACCTGCTGAGGATCGCGGTTGCCGCTGAGCCCGGCGGCTCTCCGCTGGACGACGAGGTCCACTTGCTGGTGCGGGGACGGCGGGGACACACCGCGCGACTGGCCGTGGTTCCCGCCGCGTCCGTGCCGCCGGAGGGTCGCGACGACCCGGAGTTCCATATCGCGTGCGTCACCACGTTGCTCAGCGAGTTCCTCTACATGAATAACAACAACCAGGTGACCTTCGAGGTGACCTTCGGATCCCATGCCCTCCCGGCCTCCGCTGATCCCGAGGCCGCCGACGCCGCCTTCCGTGCCGGACCGCCCCCGGGCGAGTGGGAGTTCGCCCAGACCCCCGAGGAGGAGGCGGCTGGCTTGCTCCGCCGACTGGCTGACGACGACCTGGAGGCCGTCCTGGCCGACTCCGAGAGCGCCATGATCCAGGACGCCTGGGGGCTCGCGGTGCACTGGGACGAATCACCACCGGAGGACCCCGGCGACCATCTCGTCCACTGGCTCTTCGGGGAGCTGCTCGACACCGTCCGTGCCGAGGTCACCGGCGACCCCGGCGGTGCGCTGCGGCTCGCCTACGGCGCGGGGCTGCCGCTGGAGCTGGCCGGCGATGGGGCCTGCCTTGTCCTGGTCGGCTCGAAGCGGACCGGCGTGATTGAGATCGACGACGGCTACTGACCGTGAGAGCGCATCTGCGGGCGAGCGGCCACATCAACTACGAGATCTAGGCCAGGTGGAAAGCATCAGCTGAGCCCGATCCGTCAAGCATCACCTGAAGGTTGACACGGGGCGGCGATCGTGGAAGCTGCCGTCCGTTGCCGGATGTTCTAGTCCATGCACGTCGCCGGGCCGGCGGCCGATCCAGTAGGCCGTCGTCAGGTGTCCCACCGGATAGGAGACCTGAGTGTGCTCAACGAGCTTGGGTCTGCTCGTGGTGCCCGAGGTGAAGTACAGCAGCAGCGGGTCCTCCGGCGCGGTGCCGGGGTGCGCCGCCGGGGACGCGGGAGCGGCATGGGCATCGCGATAGGCGGCCCAGCCCGACGGGGCGTCGCCCACGCCCGATCGTCGTGTAGTCCCCCCGCACATCGTCGAACTTGGCGGTGTCCACCGCGTTGGCGATCACGTATCGAGCGCCGCCCCTGTCGATGCGGTCCAGCAGGTCCGCGGGGCCCAGAGCGGTGGTGGCCGGCAGGATGACCGCGCCGAGCTTCATGACCGCCAGCATCGACTCCCACAGCTCGACCTGGTTGTTGAGCATGAGCATCACCCGGTCCCCTCGGGAGACGCCCTGCGCCGCGAGGAACGCCGCGACCTGGTCCGAGCGGCGAGCCATCTCGTCGAAGGTGTAGCGCGCCTCCGAACCGTCCTCTTCCACCACCCACAGCGCCGTCTGGTCGTTGCCGCGCGCGATCGCGTCGAACCAGTCGACCGCCCAGTTGAAGGGGGTCTGGAACCGCGGCCAGGCGAACTGCTCGACCGCCTCTGCATGGCGCCCGCTCAGGTCCAGCAGCAGGTCACGCGCCTTGAGATAGATCTCGGTGTTGCTGGTCGCGCCCTTGGCGGCAACTCCTCTCGACGGTTGCCACAAGCTACGACAGCAGTATCAGGCCTGGCACCCCCGAAAGAGGGAGATCGTCACCGCCTCGAACCCCCGGGAGACCAGGCCGGTGCGGCGGGGTCAGGGGGTCCAGGACGGGTCACGGCCGGTCAGGCCGAGCAGCCGGTCCAAGGCCGGCGCCGAGGCCCCGACCGGGACCTCGGGCCCGTAGATGCCCATCGCCCTCCCCTGCTCGGCGCTCTTCGCGACCTCCTCGTACACGTAGGCCATGAGGTCGTCGTCCCACGCGGGGCGCCGCCCTGTCGCCTGCGCCAGATCCCAGCCGTGGACGACCAGCTCGCCGATGATCATGCCGCCGACCAGCGACGCCGGCAGCTCCGTCGGTCCGCCCATGTGGGTCGTGCCCTCCCAGGCGGCCGGCCTGCTCCACGCGGCCACGACGCGCTCGACGTTCCCTTCGAGGGCGACCGCCCAGTCTCCCCCGGTGAGGTCCACGTCCGACTCCGCCTGCGCCGGTGGTGGCACCATTTCGCCACGCCCGGCCGCTTCGAGCGAGGGGCCCCAGAACAGCAGGTGGTTGACCAGCTTGCGCACGTCGTACTCCGCGCACGGGGTACGGGCGTCCAGCTGGTCGGGCTTGATATCGCGGATGATCTCCATCAAAGGTGCGGCCGCGCGGGCCATCAGTTCGTCGCCAGACATGACGCCCAAGAAAGCACATCGCCTGACAGGTGTCTTGAACAAACGCGACATAGGCTCGACCGCATGCCCAGGGACGCTCGCGAACTCTCCGGTGCGTGGACGCGGTTCCAGCGCCACTCCTTCCCGACCCCTTCGCCCGATCTGGCGCCGTTCGTGGAGCGTTACTGGGTGGTCTCATGGGAGTACGGCGAGCCGTACCGTCAGCTGATCGTGCCGTACCCGAACGTGCACCTGACCTTCCACGACGGCGGCGCGACGGTGCAAGGTGTCCGCAGCGGGCATCAGGTCAGGGTGCTGGCCGGGACGAGCGGTGTGTTCGGGGTGGCTTTCCGGCCCGGGGGCTTCCGGCCGTTCCTGCGGGCGCCCGTCTCGACGATCATGAACAGGTCGGTCGACGCGAGCCAGGTGTTCCCTGGCGCGCTGCCCGATCCTGTCGAGGTCGCGACGGTCGAGGACTTCCTGAGATCAGGGCTGCCCGAGCGCGACGCCAAGGTGGAGCGGGCCGCGGACGTCGTCGCGACGGTCATCGCCAACCCGGAGATCACCAGGGTCGACGCCTTGGCTCACCATCTCGGCACGAGCGTCAGGGAGCTGCAGCGGTTGTTCGCCGAGTACGTCGGCATCGGCCCGAAGTGGGTGATCCGCCGCTACCGGCTGCACGAGGTCACCGAGCGCTTGTCGCGCGGCGCGCTGATCGACTGGCCCGCGCTGGCGGCCGAGCTCGGGTACGCCGACCAGGCGCACTTCGTCAGGGACTTCAAAGACATGTTCGGCGAGTCCCCGACCTCGTACGCCGAGCGCTACTAGGGCGCGCAGCTTGGTTCTTACCGGTTTCAGCTCGGGGCGCAATCGCGGCAAGCATCTCATACGGCGCGTTAGGTTCGGCGGCCATGGTAGAGATCACGGGGGCCGGCACCACGATCGCCTCGGCGACGGCCGGCAGGCGCGTCGGCAGGCAGGGGTGGCTGGACGCGTTACGGGCTGTCGCCGCGTTGGTGGTCGTGTACGAGCACGCGCTCAATCCGCTGTTCCCCGAGCTGCGCGGCCTCACGGGGCCGTGGTTCAACGCCGGGATGTACGGCGTGATGGTGTTCTTCCTGGTCAGCGGCTATGTGGTGCCCGCGTCGCTGGAGCGCAGGGGCAGTGTGGCGGAGTTCTGGATCGGCCGCCTCTTCCGGCTCTACCCGTTGTGGACGGTGGCCGTCGCGGCCGCAGGGGTGCTGGCCGTCACGGGGGTGGACCCGATGCACGTGTGGCTGACGCAGCGGCCTGTGTCGGCGGTCGTCGGGCACGCCACGATGCTGCAGGACCTGCTGAACGTCCCCAACGTGATCAACGTGCTGTGGACGCTGTCGTACGAGATGGTCTTCTACTTCCTGGTCACGGCCCTGTACGTGGCCGGGTGGCAGCGGCGCAGCGCGGAGATCGGGTTCGGGTTCGCCGCCGTCGCGCTGCTCGCGGGCGGGCTGCTGCCCTCGATCCTGCTGTCGCACGGCGCGACGGCGACGCTCGCCCTCACACTGGGCGTGACCGTGCTGGGGGCGGGCGGTCTCGCGGGTGTGCTCAGCTCTCACGCCGTCGCACGGCGGGCGGGGGCGGCGGCGCTGGCCCTGATCGCGCTGGGTCTGCTGGCCGTCAACGGGCGCATCCCCGCGTGGCAGAGCATGTCCATCCTGGCCACCATGTTCGCCGGCACCGCGCTCTACCGGGCGCGATCAGGGGAGATCGGATGGCGCAGCGGCCTGCTGCTGTCCGGGTTCGTGCCCGTGGCGGCGGTCGGAGCGGGGATCTGGCACGGCCAGGAGTCTCCGTGGCCGTGGGTGAACGCCATCGTCGCCGCGTGGGCCACCTTCGCCGCCGGGATGCTGCTGGCGGACCGGGCGGTGCCCCGGTTCTGGGCATGGCTGGGCGTGGTCAGCTACTCGGTGTATCTCATCCACCCGATCCTGCTGGAAGTGGTCGACGGGCTGCTGCCCGACCCGCGCGAGGTCGCGTGGCCATACCGGGTGGGGCTGGGGGTGGTCGTGCTGGCGGTGCTGCTGGGCACGGCGGCGCTCACGTACCGGCTGGTGGAGGCTCCGGCGCAGCGGGCGGGCCGCCGGCTCTCCGCCCGGCTTCGGGAACGTCATGGAGACGCCCGGCGCGGGTGAGCCGACCGCCGACCGAAGCCCCTCGTCGTGTGGCGGGTCAGCGGGCGGTGCGGCCGATCAGGTCGGGGATCGTGGTGGCGTGGCGGCGGAGGCGCCTGGACAGCTGACGGTGGATGCGGGACGCCCACAGCGGCCCGCCGTAGATCATCCCCGTGTACCCCTGCACCAGCGTGGCTCCGGCGAGCAGGCGTTCCCACACGTCGTCCACGTCCTCGACGCCGCCGACGGACACCAGCGTCAGCCGGTCGCCGACACGCGCCCGCAGCCGACGCAGCACCTCGAGCGACCGCTCCTTCAGCGGCCGTCCGGACAGCCCGCCGGTCTCGCCCGCGTGCCTGATGGTGGTGTTGGTCGCGATGATCCCGTCGAGCCCCAGCTCCAGCGCCAGATCCGCGACCGCGTCGACGTCGGCGTCGGCCAGGTCCGGCGCGATCTTCACCAGCAGCGGCGTGCGGCGCGGCGTGGAGTCGGCGACCTCCTTGACCGCCGCGAGCAGCGGCCGCAGCAGCTCCACCGCCTGCAGGTTGCGCAACCCAGGCGTGTTGGGCGAGCTGACGTTCACCACGAGGTAGTCGGCCAGCGGCGCGAGCTCCTTGGCGCTGGTCACGTAGTCGGCCGCCGCCTCGGACTCCGGCACGACCTTGGTCTTGCCGATGTTGACCCCGACGACGACGGGCACACCTCTGGTACGGCGCAGCCTGCGGGCCGCCGCCTGGGCGCCCGCGTTGTTGAACCCCATCCTGTTGATGACCGCACGCTGCCCGAGGTCGCGGAACAGGCGGGGCCTGGGGTTGCCCGGCTGGGCGTGGGCGGTGATCGTGCCGACCTCCACATGCCCGAACCCGAAGGCCGACAGCGCCTCGGCGCAGGCCGCGTCCTTGTCGAACCCGGCGGCGAGCCCGAGCGGCCCGGGGAAGTGCACGCCGAAGGCCGTCACCCGCAGCGCGGGGTCGTTCGGCGCGAGGAGTCGGTGGAGCAGCCGCTTGAGCAGCGGCAACGTGGAGAGCAGCGCGAGCGCTCTGACGGTCGCGTGGTGCACGGCCTCGGCGTCGACCCGCCGCAAGACCTGCATGAACAGGAGTCGGTACATCAAGGACCAGGTTATCGGTCCTGGCTGACAAGGCCCGCTTCGTAGGCGACGATCGCGGCCTGGACCCTGTTGCGGACCTCCAGCCTGGTGAGGATCGCGCTGACGTACGCCTTGACGGTGCCTTCGACGATGAACAGCCGCCTGGCGATCTCGGCGTTGGACAGGCCCTGGCCGACCAGGGCGAGGACCTCCTTCTCGCGGTCGGTGAGCACCTCGATCCTGTCGCGGGCGTGCGCGCCACGTCCCATCCTGCCGCCGCTGATCTGGGTGATGACCCGCTGGGCGACCTTGGGCGAGAGGTAGGCGGCGCCGTCGGCGACGGCGTGGACGCCGGCGATGAGCTCGCGCGGGTCGCCCGCCTTGAGCAGGAAGCCGCTGGCGCCGACGTCGAGCGCCTTGGCGATGTAGTCGTCCTCGCCGAAGGTCGTGAGCATGATGACCGCCGTGCCGGGCGCCACCCTGCGGATCTCGGCGGCGGCGGCGAGGCCGTCGAGCTTGGGCATGCGGATGTCGAGCAGGGCGACGTCGGGCCGGTGGCTGATGGCGAGGTCGACGGCCTGCCTGCCGTCTCCGGCCTCCGCGACGACCTCGAAGGTCGGGTCGACGCTGAGGATCGCGCTGACCCCAGCTCTGATCATGGCCTCGTCATCGGCGAGGAGGATTCGTACCACCTCTGTATATTGCCCGACATGGCACAGGTGAAGATTTACGGTCGGCGTGCTGTGTGGGCGGGGCGGCAGCGGGAGGTCTCCGATTTGCTGCACGAGTGCGTCACGAAGGCGTGGGGGCTGCCGGAGGGCAAGCGGTTCCATCGCTTCCTGCTGCTCGACGCCGACGACCTGATCTGCCCGCAGCGGGGTGAGGCCTACCTCATCGTCGAGATCGTCTGTTTCACCGGTCGCAGCGACGACGCCAAGCGGGCGCTGATCCGCGAGGTGTTCGCCAAGGCGCCCGCGCTCGGGATCCCGACGGACGACCTGGAGCTAACGATCATTGAGATGCCCACTGTGAACTGGGGTATCAGGGGCGTTCCCGCCGATGAGCTGGCGTTGCCGTACAAAGTCGAGGTTTAGCCGCAGGACCAGCACCGCGGCCAGGACGGCGACACCGCCCGCGAGCTGGCCTGGCGTGAGGCTCTCGCCGTACACGAGGGAGGTGGACACGAGCGTGACCACCGGCTCCGCGCACGACAGGATGGCCGCGGTCGGCGCGCCGAGCAGCCGCACGCCCACGAACAGGGTCGCCATGGCCAGCACGGTTGAGATGAGGCCGAGCAGGCCCGTCCACAGCCAACCCTCGGCCGTGCCGGGCAGCTGGAAGCCTCCGGCGAAGCCCATGGTGATCGCGGCGGCGGTGCAGACGATGGCCGACAGCAGGTAGACGTCCACGTCGGCGGGCAGGCCGTCGGCGACGGTGAGGTAGATCGAGTAGGCGACGGCCGCGCCGAGGGCGAGCAGCACACCCGTGGTCCCGCCCTCGGACACGCCGCCGAGGCCGAGCAGGAGCACCAGGCCCACGGCCGAGCAGCCGAGGGCGGCGAGCTTGCGCCGGTCGAGCGACTCCCTGCGCAGGGCGACGGCCAGAGCGGTCACCAGGGCGGGGAAGGTGTAGAGGAGGAGCGCGGCCAGCGAGGCGTCGATCCTGGCGACGGCGCCGAAGTAGCACAGCGCCTGTACGGCGTAGCCGATGCCGCCGAGTCCTACGGCGGTGAAGAGCACCTTCGACGTGGGGAGAGCGGGCCTGCGCCACGCGCACACGGCCCACAGCACGACGGCGGCGATGACGAACCTGCCGGTCAGCATCTCCGTCACGCTCACGCCCGACTGGTAGGCCCCCTTGGCGAAGATCGGCGACAGTCCGAACCCCACCGCGGAGACCAGGCACCACAGCACTCCCATGGCGATCAACCTAGGCAGTCCTGAGCCATCGAGGTAGCCTTGCTTTCCTTGGCGATCCAAAGGAAATGCCTATATGACCACGCTGCACCAGCTGCGCTGCTTCCTCGCCACCTTCGAGCAGGGCTCGTTCACCGCGGCCGCCGGCTCCCTCGGCTACGCCCAGCCGTCCGTCTCCGAGCAGGTGCGGCTGCTGGAGCAACATCTCGACGTGACCCTGTTCCTCCGCGTCGGCAGGGGCGTCGTCCCGACGGAGGCCGCGCTGGCGCTCCGCCCGCACGCGCTGGCCGCCATCGCCTCGGTCGACGAGGCGGGCAGGGCGGTGGCCGCGGTCCGCGAGGTGCTGACGGGCACGGTACGCCTGGGCCTGTTCGGCACGGCCCGCTTCTACCTGGGCGCCGACCTGGTGGCCGACGTCCTCGAACGCCACCCCGGCGTGCGCGTCGAGCTGATCGGCCAGAACTCGGCCGAGGTGCTCGACCATGTCCGCAGGGGCAGGCTGGAGGCGGCGGTCGCGGCCGTACCCGTCGCCGACGAGGGCCTGTCGGTGACGCCGGTGATGCGCGACGAGCTGGTCTTCGTCAGCACCGAGCCGTCGGGCCCCGTGACGCCCGAGCAGCTGGCCACGCGCCCGCTCGTGCTGCCGAACGTCAGCTGGCGCGAGGAGGACGCCACCCGCCGCACGCTCACCAGCACCGTGCAGGCCGCCGGCCACGTGCTGCGGCCGAGGGTGGAGGTGGAGGATCCGGAGATGGCGCTGGAGATCGCGGCGCGCGGCCTGGCGGCGACGGTGACGTGGCGCGGCGTGCTGCACAGACTGGCCGACCGCATGCCGGGCAACCTGCGGTGGGCGCCGCTGGATCCGCCGCTGCACGACACGTTCGCGATCGTGCACGGGCCGGCGCTCTCCCCCGCCACGCGCATGGTGCTGGAGCTGGCCTCGGCCAGGATGCGCGCGCTGGAGGCTCAGGTCCGCAGGTAGGCGAGGACGGCCAGCACCCTGCGGTGCCCGTCGGCGGCGGGCGGCAGGTCGAGTTTGGTGAAGATGTTGGCGATGTGCTTGGCCACGGCGGCGTCGGTGACGACCAGCTCGCGGGCGATGGCGGCGTTGGCGCGGCCCTCGGCGATCAGTCCGAGCACCTCCAGTTCCCTGGGCGTGAGGCGCTGGAGCGGGTCGCGCCTGCGGCCGAGCAGCTGCCTCACGACCTCGGGGTCGACGACCATCCCGCCCCTGGCGACGCGTTCCAGCGCGTCGACGAACTCGGTGACCTCGCCGATCCTGTCCTTGAGCAGGTAGCCGACGCCTTCGCCCGCGTCCATGAGCTCGGCGGCGTAGGTCTGCTCGACGTACTGGCTGAGCACGAGCACGGGCAGGCCCTTCGCGCGCAGCTCCAGCGCCGCTCTGAGTCCTTCGTCGGTGAAGCCGGGCGGCATCCGCACGTCGGTGACGGCGATGTCGGGCTGATGCTCGACGACCGCCTCGACCAGCGCCGTGGCGTCGCCGACGGCCGCCACCACCTTGTGCCCGAACCTTTCCAGCAGGCCGACCACACCCTCGCGCAGCAGCACGGCGTCCTCGGCGATCACTACCCGCACGGGATCTCCACTCGCATCGTCGTCGGCCCGCCCGCCGGACTGAACACCGACAGTCTGCCGCCCACGACCGCGAGCCTGTCGGCCAGCCCCGTCAGCCCCGTGCCCTTGGCGGGGTCGGCGCCGCCCACCCCGTCGTCGCTGATCTCCATGACCAGCCCGTCGCGCGCTCTGATCAGCACGGTGGTGGCCTGGCTGTGCCTGGCGACGTTGGCCAGCGCCTCGGCGACGACGAAGTAGGCCGTCGCCTCGATCGGCTCGGGCAGCCGTTCCAGGTCCGCCTCGACCTCCACGGGGATCGGCGAGCGGGAGGCCACCTCCCTGATGGCCGCGGCCAGCCCCCTGTCGGTCAGCACCCGGGGATGCACGCCCCTGATCAGCTCGCGCAGCTCGGCCAGCGCCTGCTTGGCCTCCTCGTGCGCCCTGGCCACCTGTTCCGCGGCGGGCGAGCCCTCAGGCAGGTCCAGCTTGGCCAGGCCGAGCCGCATCGACAGCGCGACGAGCCGCTGCTGCGCGCCGTCGTGCAGGTCCCGCTCGATCCTGCGCCGCTCCGCCTCGAAGGCGTCGACCAGCCTGGCCCTTGAGGCCACGATCTCCTCCAGCCTGCGCGGCTCCAGCTGCGACCTGACCATCAGGACGCGCGCCCTGCCCCACATGATCAGGACGTAGATCCCGACGGGGACCAGCACGACCCCCGCCACGGACGCCACGATGGCCGGGCCCAGGTCCTCCTGTACGGCAGGCGAGATGATCAGCACGATCGGCCCTCCGACGGTGAACGCGATCATCACCAGGTCGATCCACCACAGCGCCGCCAGCGAGACGAGCCCGAGCCCCAGCTCGCGCCGCCGGTTCCTGGCGACGGACCCGGGATCGGCCCACCGCAGCCGCCACAGCTCGAACCACGCCACCAGCGGTACGGCGGGCACGGCCAGCAGCACGGCGAACGGCGTCTCGAACGCCGCCACGGCGATCGCCACCGCGACCACGCCGGGGACCACGCCGGCCAGGAGGTACAGCAGAGCTCTCACCCAGGCATTGTGACGGCCTCGCCGTACGCGGAGAAAAACCGTTCGACGTGGAGGGACGGGCGACGGCACGATGGAGGCCCCACGAACCTCGGGAGGACCAGATGCGGCAGAGCCTCGCGGCAACCCAGCGTCCTGTCCTTCCTACCGAGGTTCCACGCATCCATGACCACCCTGAACATCGGCGTGCTCGCGCACGTCGACGCGGGTAAGACCAGCCTCACCGAACGACTGCTCTTCGACTCGGGCGCCATCCGCAGGCTCGGCAGCGTCGACGGCGGAGACACCCAGACCGACACCGGCGCGATCGAGCGCCGCCGCGGCATCACCATCCGCTCGGCCGTCGCCTCCTTCACCGTCGGCGACCTGCGGGTCAACCTCATCGACACCCCTGGCCACGCCGACTTCGTCGCCGAGGTGGAGCGGGCGCTCGGCGTGCTCGACGGCGCGATCCTGGTGATCTCGGCGGTCGAGGGCATCCAGGCGCAGACCAGGGTCCTGCTGAAGACCCTGAGGAAGATGCGGCTGCCCACGCTCCTGTTCATCAACAAGATCGACAGGATGGGCGCGCTCCAGCGCGACATCCTCGCGGGCCTGCCCGCCGTCGCCGTGAACCGGGTACGGCAGGGCCGCGTCGTCTCCGTGCCCATCGACGCCGAGGCGCTGGCCGACCACGACGACGCGCTGCTGGAGGCGCTCGTCGAGGGGCGGACCCCGAGTCACGACGAGCTGATCAAGACGCTGGCCGCGCAGACGGCCGCCTGCCGGGTCTACCCGGTCTTCCACGGGTCGGCGATCGGCGGCCACGGCGTGGCCGAGCTCCTCACCGGCATCCGCGACCTGTTGCCTGTGCCCGTTGCGAGAGACGAGGGACTCAAGGGCACGATCTTCGCCGTGGAGCGCGACCAGGCCGGGCGGAAGGTCGCCTACCTGCGGCTGTTCTCCGGCGAGGTGCGCCCGCGGCAGAAGCTGGACTCGGGCCAGATCACCGCGCTGCGCGTCGTCGGCTCGGCCGAGGAGGCCACGCTGACCCCGGGCAACATCGCCAGGCTCTGGGGCTTGCACGGCGCCAGGGTCGGCGACCGGCTGTCCGACGAGGGAAGCGAGACTCCTTCCTTCGCGCCGCCCGGCCTGGAGACCGTCGTGCGGGCCGTCGACCCGGCCGACGCCGCCCGCCTGCACTCGGCTCTGTTGTGGATGGCCGAGCAGGACCCGCTCATCAGCACCCGCGCCCTGCCGGGCGGCGGCTCGTCCGTGCAGCTCTACGGCGAGGTTCAGAAGGAGGTGCTGGCCGAGCGGCTGCGCGACGAGTTCGGCGTCGAGGCCGTCTTCGCCGACAGCACGCCCGTCTATCTCGAGAGGCCGACCGGCGTCGGCGCCGACTGGTCGGAGATGGACAGGCACAACGACCATCACTTCTGGGCCACCGTCGGCCTGCGCATCGAGCCGGGCGAGGGCTACACGTTCAGGCGCGAGGTTGAGCTGGGCTCGCTGCCGCACAGCTTCAACCAGGCGATCGAGGACACCGTCCGTACCACCCTCCGCGAGGGCTTGTACGGCTGGCCCGTCATCGACTGTACGGTCACGCTGACCAGGACGGGTTACGACTCGCCCGTCACCACCGCGGCCGACTTCCGCGGCCTGACCGCGATCGTGCTGAGGTCGGCGCTGTCCCGGGCGGGCACGCGGGTCTTCGAGCCGTGCCACGCCTTCGAGGTGGAGTTCCCCGCCGAGGCGTTCGGCCAGGTCACCGCCAAGCTGACCGCGCTGGGCGCGGAGCTGGCCGACACCTCGCCCACGCTGGTCACGGGGTCGCTGCCCGCTCGCCTGGCGAACGAGGCGAAGCGCCACCTTCCGGGCCTGACGGGCGGCATGGGCGTGTGGTGGTCAAGACCGTCGGGCGACCGCCCGATATCGGGAAGGATTATGCCAGCTCGATTTTAGGCGCGCTATCACCCTCGAATAAGCACATTTCCCCAATCGGGGTCGGTACCTGCCGGCCCCGATTGGCATTCCCGCACCAATAAACGCGGAACCGGTATTTCTACGGCCAACGTACAACCAATGAATCTTGCCCACCAATCTGCCGTTTGCCCTGCCCAGCTAGGGAATCAGTCATTGTCGAGAGGCTACGATCAAGGTGTTTGTTAAGGGACTTCTCGCGCATTGCAGAGGCAAATCTAGCGTCTCACCATTAGCAGGGACAAATTACACATATATGCCACCGGTGATCTTAAACCGGATTAAGTCGGACATGCCCGACTTAAGGTAATTAATTCCGGAGAAATGATGGCTGTACCTGTAAGGGATAACCGCCATGCCGAGGAGTGGGCGGGGCACCGGAGGCCGTGGCACCGGACGGCCGTCCAGCCACTCGGCCTGGTCGTCATGGACCTGGTGTGCATGACCTTCACCTCGCTGATGGCTGGGCAGGAGGCCGCGCGCGTCGCCCTCGCAGCGGTGCTGATCGTGGCGTTGAACGCGGTGGGCCGCGGCTACGAGCCGCGAGTTCTGCCATCGAGCCTCGACAGGGGGTTCTGGCTGGCCGGATCTGGGCTCGTCGCGGCGCTCGCCGCCTTCTGGGGAAGCGCGTCGCCGGCGGTGGTCGGTCTGTCCTGCCTGCTGTTCACCTTCCTGGCCTTCTGCGGCAGATGCGTGTTCCACGCGGCGGTGCGCGGCGCGCGCAGGCGCGGCGCCACGGCCCAAGCCGTGATCGTCGGCGCCGGACGGCACGGGCAGCGCCTCGCCGTCGCCCTGCTCGGCCACCCCGAGTACGGCCTGCTGCCGGTCGGCTTCGTCGACGAGGGAGAGGACCAAGACTCGCCGCTGCCGGTACTCGGCCGGCCCGCCGACCTTCGCGAGATCGTCAGCACTCACGGGGCGCGCACGGTGGTCATCACGGGCCAGAACCAGGCCACGGCGAGGACGGCCAGGTCGCTGGGCTGCGAGGTCTATCTCGCGCCAGAGCCGGGCGACGTGCTCGTCGACTTCGTCCCGCTGCGCGAACACGTCAGGAGCTTCGCGCTCCTGCGTATGCGTCCCGACCCGCAGGCCCGCCTGAGCTGGCCGCTCAAGCGGGTCCTCGACGTCGCGGTCGCCGTGGTGGGCCTGGTGGTCAGCGCGCCGATCATGGCCGTGTGCGCGACGGTGGTCCGCTGGGAGATCGGCCCAGGCGTGCTGTTCAGGCAGCGCAGGGTCGGCTACGGCGGCACCCCGATCGAGCTGATCAAGCTGCGCACGCTCAAGCCCGTGGACGCCCACGAGTCGGCGACCCGCTGGAGCATCGCCGACGACGATCGGCTCGGTCCCGCGGGCAGGACCCTGCGCAGGACCTCGCTCGACGAGCTGCCCCAGCTCTGGAACGTGCTGAAGGGTGACATGAGCATCGTCGGCCCGAGGCCGGAACGCCCCTATTTCGTCGACCAGTTCTCCAGCACCACGCCGGGCTACAACCTGCGGCACCGGGTGCCCGTGGGGATCACCGGCTGGGCCCAGATCCACGGGCTGCGCGGTGACACCTCGATCGAGGACAGGGCCCGCTTCGACAACCACTACATCGACGACTGGTCGTTCAGAGCCGACCTCAAGATCCTGCTCAGGACCGCGTGGTCAATGCTTCGCCCTGGTGGCAGTTAGGAATGCGCGACCTGCCTCTCGGAAGCCTGATCCGCAGGCCGAGCATCCTGGCCGCCCTGACCGTCCTGCTGACCTGTCTTCCGTCCGACCAGGCCGACCAGGCCTCGGCCGTCCACATCACCGTGGCCGACGTGGCTTCGGTGGTGCTGATCATTGCCGCAGCGGCCTGCCTCCTCGCGAGTCGCAGGCCGCTGCCCAGGCGCGCGCTGGTGCTCGCACCCGTGGTGGTCGCGGCCACGATCGCGACGCTGGCCTCCCCCGACCTGGTCACCAGCCTGCCCGGCCACATCCGGTACCTCCAGGTCTTCGTGCTCATCCCGCTGGCCGTCCTGGTGACGCTGCGCGACAGGGTCGACGCGTGGCTGGTGGGCGGCGCGCTGGTGGCCGCCGCCGGCGTACAGGGGGCCGTCGGCTTCTACCAGGTGCTCACGGGAACGGGCGCCTCCTACGGGGGCGAGCGGGTGCGGGCCGTGGGCACGTTCGGCGCGCTCGACGTCATGGGCATGGCGACGGTGGTCAGTTACGGCGCGATCATCCTGCTCGGGGCGGGGCTAACCATGCGCGGCCGGCCGAGGATCGCCACGCTGGCGGGCGCGGGCGTGCTGGCCGTTCCCCTGGTGCTGTCGCTGAGCCGCGGCGCCTGGGTGGCGCTGGCGTGCGCCGCGCTGCTCATACTCGTCATGTACGGCACGCGCACCGCGGCCCGCGTAGTCATGGTGACGTCGGCGGGAGTGATCCTGCTGGTGCTCGGGGCCGGCGTCGGCTCGGACACCATCGGGCAGCGGCTCGCCTCGATCACCTCGTCCGTCACCCAGCCCGACCAGTCGGTGAGCGACCGCTACGACCTGTGGCGGACGGCCGAGGGGATGTGGCAGGACCACCCGCTGACCGGCGTGGGCCCGCGCAGGTTCGCCGCGCTGCGCGACAGCTACGCGCCGACGGGGCTGTCTTCGGGCAGCGACACCGACGATCCCGTCAACGGGTACCAGCGCCAGCCACTGCTGTCGCCGCACAACATGTATCTCCTGGTGCTCAGCGAGCAGGGCCTGCTCGGGCTGGTCGCCTTCGTGTTCCTGCTCGGGGCGCTTTTGCTGTGGTCGGTCGCGTATGGGGGGCTGGTCGTCAGCGGGCTGCTGACCTGGCTGATCGTCGACTTCGCCTACTCCGACATCGGCGGCGCGCCGACACTGGTCACGGCCTTGGTGCTGGGTTTCGCGCTGTCCTGGGCCTCGGGTGGGTGGGCGCTGTGACGAGAACCTCGCCAGGGCTGAAGGCCGCGAGCGTCACCGCGCTGCTCATCGGAGTCGGCTTCCTGCTCGGCTTCGGCCGCGACCTGCTGCTCGCCAGGACCTACGGCGCCGACTCGGGCACTGACGCCTTCCTCGTGGCGTGGATGGTGCCGGAGACCGCGGCGCCGCTGCTGATCGAGGGCGCCATGGCCTTCCTGATGGTCCCGCTGTTCAGCAGGGCGGCGGAGCTGGGCGACGACGTCAGGCACCTGATCTCCGCGACCCTGCCGCACATGAGCGTCGCGCTGACGGCGCTGAGCGTGGCGACGGCGGTGGGCGCGCCATGGCTGGTCGACCTCCTGGCTCCGGGCATCGCGGACGCCGAGCTCGCCGTGCGCTGCATGCGCTTCACCTCCGTCACGATCCTGATGTTCGGGCTGGCCGGATACGCGAGCGCGGCGCTGCGCGCCCACCACGTATTCGGGCCGCCCGCGACCGTGACCGTGGCGTACAACCTGGGCATCGTCGCGTGCGTCGGGTGCTTCCACGATCTCGGCGTGTCCGCCGCGGCGGTGGGCGTGGCGATCGGCGGGGTGGGCATGGTGCTGATCCAGGCTCCCGCGTTCGTCCGCAGGCTCGGGCTGCCGCGCAGGCCCACGAGCACGATGCTGCTGCCGCTCGGAGCGTTCTTCCCCGTCGCGGCCTTCACCCTCGAACGTCAGGGCCAGGTGTTCGTCGAGCGGTTCGTCGGATCGTCGCTCGTCGAGGGCTCCATCTCCCACCTCAACTACGCCCAGAAGATCGCCCAGGTGCCGATGATGCTGTCGCTGGTCGTCGCCACCGTGAGCTTCCCTCATCTGGTGCGCGCCATCGCGGCGGGCGACGGCACCGCCGCGTGGCGGAGGCTGACCGACGACCTGCTGGCCGCCGCCGCGATCGTGCTGCTGGCCACCGCGGTCCTGGTGGTGTGCGCGCCCGACATCGTGCGGGTACTGCTGCAGCACGGCGCGTTCACCGACGCCGACACCGCCGCCACCGCCGACATCATGCGGCTCTACTCACTCGGCCTGCTCGGACAGGCCGTCGTCGGCGTCGTGTGCAGGGTGTACTTCTGCGGATCGCGCCCGAGCTGGTATCCGGCCATGGCGATGGTCGCGGGCCTCGCCGCCACGATCGCGCTGGCCATTCCGTCGTCCGAAGCCGCGGGGATCGCCGCGGCCAACGCGGCGGGCATCACCCTGACCGCGGTGATCCTGCTCGCCGGGCTGCGTGGCTCGGCTATCGGCATGCCGGTACGCGAGATCGCCAGGCCGGCCGCCCGCCTGCTCCTTGCCGCCGCGGTCGCCGCCGCGACCGGATGGGGCACACGTTCGGTGTTGGAAGGGCTGCTGCCATCGGCGGCGGCCCTCGTGCTCGCCGCGATCGCGATGGCCGCGGCGTTCTGCGCAGTGACAGCACTCACAGGAACAAAGGAGTTCCACAGGATGATCAGGATGCGAGGTCGCTCGTGACCGCAATGCCGCTCGTGTTCATGTACCACTCTGTGACGAAGTACGACAGTGACCCGCTGCTCGTCACCGTCTCACCCGACCGGTTCGCCACCCAGATGCGCTGGCTCGCGGCTCGCGGGCTGCGCGGGGTCTCGATGCGCGACCTGCTCGCCGCCCAGCGGTCAGGTACGGCAGGCCGCCTGGTCGGGCTCACCTTCGACGACGGCTACGCCGACTTCGCCGCCGAGGTCGTCCCCGTTCTGCTCGACCACGGATTCACCGCCACCGTGTTCCCCGTGGCGGGCGAGCTCGGCGGGTTCAACACGTGGGACGCCTCCGCGGGATACCCCCGCAAGCCGCTCATGGACGCCGACGACGTCCGCAGGATGTCCGACCTCGGCATGGAGGTCGGCTCGCACACGGTCGGGCACCGCTCGCTGACCACGCTGGCCGACGACGCACCCAGGGTGGCCCACCTCGGCGTCGAGGTCGGCTCGCACACGGTCGGGCACCACTCGCTGACCACACTGGCCGACGACGAGCTCAGGCATGAGCTGGTGGCGAGCAAGGCGGCGCTGGAGGAGATCGTCGGCGCCGAGGTGACGGGCTTCTGCTACCCGTACGGTCACGTCGGCGCCCGCGAGGTGGCCGCCGTCCGCGAGGCGGGCTACCACTACGCCTGCGCCATCTGGAAGTCCGAGATCAGCGGGATGCACGCGCTGCCGCGCACCTACGTCGGCGACCGCGACGGCGCGCTGCGCCTGCATGCCAAGCGGCTGCGACACCGGATGCGGTGGTGGTCATGAAGGTCCTGCACGTCATCACCGGGCTGGCCACCGGGGGCGCCGAGCAGCAGCTGCGCGCGCTGCTGCCGCACATGAGCGCGCGGTGCGAGGTCGCGGCGCTGACGGGGCTCGGCATGGTGGCGGAGGCCATCAAAGAGATGGGCATCCCCGTCCACAGGCTCGACATGCGGGGCAACCGCGACCTGCGCGCGGTCGGGCGGCTTGCCAGGCTGATGCGCGCGGGCCGCTACGAGGTGGTGCACACGCACCTGTACCGCGCCTGCGTCTACGGCAGGCTGGCCGCGCGGCTGGCCAACGTCCCCGCGATCGTCGCCACCGAGCACTCGATCGGACACGAGCAGATCGAGGGACGGCGCATCACCATGCCGATCAGGCAGCTCTACCTGGCCAGCGAGCTGCTCGGCCACGCCACCGTGGCGGTGTCCCCCACCGTGGCCGACCGGCTGACCGCGTGGGGGATACCGCGCTCGCGCATCGTGGTGATCGCCAACGGCATCGACAGCGCCGCGTTCGGCTACGACCCACGGCTGAGGGAACAGACCCGCGCCAGGCTGGGCCTGCCCATGGACGCGTTCGTGGTGGGCGGGGTCGGCCGCCTCGAACCCGGCAAGCGGTTCGACCTGCTCGTCGAGGCCATGAAGGGCCTGGAGGAAGCCGTCCTGTTGCTGGTGGGCACGGGATCGGTCAGGCAGCGGCTCGAGGATCTCACCCGCGCGCTCGGGGTCGAGCGGCGGGTGGTCTTCGCCGGCGAGTCGGCCGACATGCGGGCCATGCTCTCGGCGATGGACGTGCTGGCCGCGCCCTCTCAGGAGGAGACGTTCGGGCTCGCCGTCGTCGAGGCGCTCGCCGCGGGTCTGCCCGTCCTCTACGACACCTGCCCCGCCATCGACGACCTGCCCTGTGACGCGGCGCCGGGAGCGCGGCGCGTCGCGCAGGGCGGGCTGGGCGCCGAGATCAGGGCGCTGGCCGCGGAGCGGCCCGCCAGGTTGGCGCCTCCTGGAGCCGTCCGGCTCTACGACATCCGACACCAGGCCGACCAACTGGAAGCGCTCTACCGACGTCTGCTGGGCGCCGGGGCGAACGAGGAGTAGCGATGACACGGAAGCATGCTGGGGTGAAGCGGTGGCTGGCGCAATGGTGGCTACCACTGTCGCTTCTGCTCGGAGTGCTGGCGGGGCTTTTCTACTCGCTGGCCAGGGAACCCGTCTACAGCTCCGACGCCTACGTGGTGGTCGTGGCGAAGGGAGACACGGCCCAGGCTGTGCGTTTCGCACAGGCCTACACCAGAATCGCCGTACAACCCGGCCTCATCACCAGCGACGAGCAGGCGCGCACGTCGTTGAGCGCGTCGGCCTCGCCCGACGCGCCGCTCATCAGGCTCACCGCGCTGGCCCCGACCGCGCGTGAGGCGGCCGACCGGGCCAACCAGGCCGCCGCGGCGCTGATCCTCTATGCCGACGGGCACACGGCCGACACCGATGTGCGTCTGACCAGCTTCGCCAGCGCCTCGGTCGCGGCCTCGCCGTCGTCGCCCGTGCTGCTGGTCAACGTGGCCGTCGGGGCCGCCGCGGCGGTGCTCATCGTCGGGCTCGCCTATCTGGCAGCGCCGTACATGCTCTCCCGGCCCAAGCCGGAGGAGCAGGCCCCCATCGCGAACGAGGCGGAGAAGGCTCTGGCGATGAGCGGGGCGGAGTCATGAGGACCGATCAGGTGAGCCCACGGGTCCTGCACGTGACGCAGCCCGTGGACGGCGGCGTGGGCGCCTACGTGGCCGCGGTGGCGGCGGACCAGGTGCGGCGCGGCTGGCAGGTCGCGGTCGCGTGCCCAGAGGAGGGACCGCTGCGCGAGCGGCTGGCCGAGCTGGAGGTCCCGTGGCTCGACTGGCCCGTGGGGCGGTCGCCCGGCCCGCGTGACCTAGCCGCGATCCGGCGGCTCGGCCGGCTGATCGCCGCGTTCGGGCCGGACGCGGTGCACCTGCACTCGGCGAAGGCGGGGCTGGTCGGCAGGGCCGCGATCCGCGGCAGGATACCCACCCTCTTCCAGCCCCACGGCTGGTCGTGGCTGGCCGCCCGCGGCCCGGTCGCCAGGGCCGCGCTGGCGTGGGAGCGCCGTGCCGCACGCTGGGCGGACCTGCTCGTGTGCGTGGGCGAGGGAGAGTCGGTGCTCGCCCAGCAGAACGGCGTGCGGGGCAACCTGGTGGTCGTGCGCAACGGCGTGGACCTGCGCCGGTTCCACCCCGCAGACAAGGAGGAGCGGGCCACCGCGCGGGAGCGCCACGGCGTCCTCTGGTCGGCCCCGCTGGCCGTGTGCGTCGGCAGGATCACCCGCCAGAAGGGGCAGGACCTGCTGCTGTCGGCGTGGGAACTGGTCATGGAGAGGTGCGGGGAGGCCAGGCTCGCGATCGTGGGCGACGGCGACCTGTTCGACGAGCTGCGCTCACTGGACACCCCCGGCGTCCAGTTCGTGGGCGCCGTGGCCGACGCCCGCCCCTGGTACGCCGCCGCCGACGTGGTGGTCCTCCCCTCACGCTGGGAGGGGCTGCCGTTGACCGCCCTCGAGGCCATGGCCACGGGGCGGTCGCTGGTCGTCTACGACGTGCCCGGCTTGACCGAGGTGGTCGGCGAGGGCACGGGCGCCGCCGTACCGGCCGAAGACGTCTTGGCACTCGCCGAGGCCTTGCTCTTCCGGTTCGCGCAGCCGGGGCTCGCGGCGGCCGAGGGGCGCGCCGCCGCGGCGCGATCCGCCTCGTTCGACGTCGCGGTCGCCTTCGGCGAGCTCGCCGAGCACACCTTGCGGCTGGTGGGCTTGACCGCCCCGGCCGCCGCCGGCGGGGTGGGCGGCGGCGCGGGCACCGGCTTCGGGACCGCGCTGGCGGGAGCCACCGCGGCCGCCGCCGCGGGCGGGGTGGGCGGCGGCGCCGGCATCGGCTTCGGGACCGCGGGCTTGTCGGCGACCTGCGCCTGTGCCGCGAGGACCGGCGCCGCAGGCGTCGGCGTGAACGGCTTGGGCGTCAGCGGTGCGGGCGTGAAAGGCGTCGGCGTGTACGGCGCCGTGATGAACGGCGCCAGCGTGACCGTCGTACCCGCGGGCGGAATGAACGGCGCCGCGGTCGACGGGGCCGTCGTCGACGGGGTCGTCGCGACCGAGCTCGGCGTCTCCGGCTTGGCGGAGGGCGGCGTCGGTGTGCCGGAAGCCGTTCCGAGCGGGCTCGGCGTCGACGGCGACGGCGTCGCTACCGGCGGCGTGGGCGTCACGGGCGCCTGCGGCCGCAACCGCTTGCGGAACAGCGCCGACGAGCGCGGGTTCGACGAGCACTGCCAGACACCGTGCGGACAGTAGTCGGAGATCGAGTGATACACCACGTCGTGCTCGGCGATCCAGTCGAGCATCTGCCGCACGTACTCGGGGCGGTCTCCGTAGTCGAAGAGCCCCCACTCGGGGAACGAGATGGGCTTCCCGTGCGCCTTCGCGAAGTCGGCCTGCGCCTGCAGCCCGTACGGCTGCTCCACGTAGTCGGAGAAGTCCGTCCCAGGGCCGAGGTCGTAGTTGTCCATGCCGATGATGTCGACCACGTCGTCGCCCGGGTAGCACCTCGTCCACGCGATCGCGTCGTGCCCGCGGGCCGGCGCGAAGTCGAAGCGGAATCGCTGCCCCGGCGTCGCGCGCATCGCCGTGACGATGCGCCGCCAGTAGCTCTGCCACGCCGCCGGATCGGGGCTGCACCGGTGGGAGTAGGTGCTGCCGTTCATCTCCCAGCCGAGCACGATGATGGTGTCGCCCGCGCCGGCGGCCACCAGCTTCTGCGCCAGGCGCTCGTAGAACGGGTCGAACGCGCCGTTCGCGCCCGCGCGGAGCAGCACGGACACATCGGAGTCCGGCATCTCACTCTCGTTCGGGGTGATCATCGGCACGTTCAGCGCCAGGATCCGGCCCGGCTTGGCGGCGCGCCAGCGAGTCCACGGATCGAGGATGAAGCCGGGGCCCTCCAGGGACCCCCAGATCTCCCCCGGCAGATAGGTGCGCCCGACGGTCACCTGGGTGCCCAGCCAGGACTCGAAACCGGGCAACCTGGCGGGGCCCCGTCCGTCGGAGGAGAGGAAAACACCGAGCGCGGCGGGCTTTCGCGCGGGCTCCTCGCGCGGCGCACCGTTGACCCGCGTGCCCGTGGTGAACCACGCCACAGCAGCCGATCCCGCGACTATCGCGAAAAGGCAGCGAACGTATCCCTTTTTGGCGGTCATTACGCACGTCCCCATATGTCGTCTCAGGTCTCACCCTATATACCCAAGTCACTGAGATGACCAATATCCAGCCCGCGAGTTGCAGGGAATGCCCGAGATGAGGCATTTGATTTTTGGAGTGGAACGCAGAACATGCTCGATTCAACCGTTCCCGCACTGGTGCTGCGGCGGGACGACAATATCTTTCATCACGGGACACTCGGTGCCATTCGCTCGCTCGGCAGAGCCGGCGTGGAAGTGCACGGGCTCATCGAGGGCAGGCACGCGCCGGTCTCCCGGTCGAAATATCTCAGCCGTATGTACACCTGGCCGCAGAGAGGGGGAATCGTCGAGACGCTGACCTCGGTGGCCGAGCGGATCGGGCGCAAGGCCGTGCTCGTCGCCATGGACGACGCCGGCGCCATCGCGGTCGCCGAGCACACCACCGAGCTGCGCCCCTACTTCCTGCTGCCCGACCAGGCGCCGGGGCTGCCCCGCTCGCTCGCCGACAAGGCCAGGCTCTCGACCTTGTGCGCCTCTCTCGGCGTGGCGCACCCCGAGACCCGCATCGTGACCCGCGAGGACGAGATCACCTCCGCCGTCACCGACCTCGGCCTCCCGCTGGTGGCCAAGTGGGCGCAGCCGTGGCTGCTCCCCCGCGATTCCGGCCTGCGCAACACCAGTCTGATCCACCAGCCCGAGGACGCCGTCGGACTTCTCGACCACGGCGGCGACTGCGACCTGCTCCTGCAGCGCTTCGTACCCGGAGGACCCGCGTCCGACTGGTTCTTCCACGGCTACTACGACCAGGGCTCCACCTGCCTGTTCAGCGGCACGGGAAGGAAGGAGCGCGCCTACCCGCCCGGCGCAGGACTGACCACGTACGGCAGGGCGCTGCCCAATCCCACGATCGAGGACGTGGCCAACACGATGGCGGCCGCGCTCGGCTACCGAGGCGTCCTGGACATCGACTTCCGTTACAACACCGACGAGGACGTGTACTACCTTCTCGACTTCAATCCGCGTCTCGGCGCGCAGTTCCGGCTGTTCGGCGACAGTCGCGGCGTCGATCTCGTCCGCGCCATGCACCTGCATCTGTCGGGACGGCGGGCGATCGCCAGCCGCGCCCTCCACGGGCGCACCTTCCTCGTCGAGAACTACGACGTGTATCCCGCGTTCCGCGTCGGACGCGAACGAACGTGCTCCGCGTGGCTGCGTGCCATGCGCGACGCCGACGAGCTCGCCTGGCTATCTGGGGACGATTTCTGGCCCTTCGTGGCAATGGTTAGACAGTCGATAAAGCGTGCCTTTACTCGCCTGGCGAGGGGCCGGAAATAGGCTTTTGTGTACCTACGAACAGGAGGGGAAGTTTTGGAGACGCCGGTCATAGACGTGGCAATTGTGGGCGCAGGTCCCTATGGACTCTCGGTGGCCGCCCACGCGCTCGCAGCCGGGCTCGAAGCGCGTGTTTTCGGGCAGCCCATGCGAGCATGGGAATGGCACATGCCACGCGGAATGCTGCTGAAATCCGAGCCGGACGCCTCCCATCTGGGCGATCCCGACCGGCGGTACGGTCTCGACGCCTTCCGCCGCTACTCCTACGGCGAGCCCATCCCGTTGGAGACGTTCGTCGCCTACGGCAAGTGGTTCCGCGAGCAGACGGTCAGGGACGCGCTCGACGAGTCGACGGTGACCGAGATCGGCACAGAGGGCGGGCTGTACACCGTCGCCCTGTCGTCCGGTGCCCGCGTGCGGGCCAGGACCGTCGTGCTCGCACTCGGTTTCCTGCCGTTCGCATACCGGCCGACCGCGCTGGCCGAGCTGCCGCCCGAGGTGTCGTCGCACAGCTCCGACCACCACGACCTGTCGGCCTTCGCCGGCAAGCACGTGGCCGTCCTGGGCGCGGGCCAGTCGGCGCTCGAGACCGCGACGCTGCTCGTGGAGGCGGGCGCCAAGCCTCGCATCGTCGCCAGGACCAGGTCGCTGGTCTGGAACGCCACACCCAGCGGCCAGCGCTCGATCATCTCCCGCACGCTGGCCCCACGCTCGGGGCTCGGCTCGGGGTGGCGGTCCCTTGTGTGGGCCGAGATGCCAGGCACCGTCAGGTACCTGCCGAAGGGGGCCCGCAACCACATCGTGCGCACCACGCTGGGACCCGCGGGCTCGTGGTGGCTCAGGGAGCGCTTCGACGGCGCCGTTCCCGTGACGCTGGGCGTGCGGCTGGCGGGCGCCGACCATCGCGGGGGCGTACGGCTGCACCTGACCACCGGCCAGGGCAAGGTCGAAACGCTCGAGACCGAGCACGTGATCGCCGCGACCGGCTACCAGGTGGACGTAGGGAGAATCGACATCCTCGACCCGAACGTGCGGCGACGCATCCGCTCGGCGGGCCCGACGCCGCGGCTGTCGAGGACCTTCGAGACCCCGATGACAGGGCTCTACCTGGTCGGGCTCGCGGCGGCCGCCACGTTCGGCCCCGCCATGCGGTTCGTCCACGGCTGTGACTTCGCCGCGAGGCGGGTCACCCGTGGCTTGGTGAGCCAGGTGCGCAAGTCCGCTTGATTTTTCCTAAGACCTGGGTGAGAAGAACAGGGGATCGAAATTGGTTGTGCGTGTAGTCCTCGCCAGTGTGACCGCGGCATTCGTCGGGGCGGCGGGAATCGTTCCCCTCGCCTACGCCGGCGGATCGCCTGCGGCGTTCATCAACTCATCGACCGAGGCCACGGGCGACACCCCGTCCGGCGTGCTGGTCACCATACGCAAGACGATGCTCAACGGGACCCGGGTGGGTTCCGCCAGGGTGTCGCCTTCCGATCCCGCGGCTCCGGCCGACGAGTACCTGAGCCCCGTCAACGCCAAGGCGGACGCGGGAATCATCGACCGTTACGAGGACTTCAGGGTCAACGTCAACGGCTGGAGTGACGTCGCCGAGCTGACGTTCACCTTCTCCAGGCCGGTGCGCGACCCGCGCCTGCACGTGTTCGGCACCGGGGGCGCGGCCGAGGACGCCTTCGGCAGGCGCGACGACTACTGGGCCGGAGTGGAGCTGGTCGGTGGGGCGCCCACCATGCCCAGGTTCTCCAACGCGGCCGGATTCCCCGGATACGTCGTCACAGACACCACGATCGCGCCCGAGCGGGTCACCAGGACCACCCCCACCACCTGCGGTGTGGTCTACACCTGCGGGACCGTCCAGGTGAACGGCACCATCACCTCGTTCACGATCAGGTTGCGCGCCCGCAACGTGCGCACGCTGGGCGACGCGGGCGGCGCGCACCTGTGGGGCGCCTTCAAGCTGTCGCTGTACGAGGACGACTCCGACGCGCCGACCTCGTACGGCGCCGCCACCCACACCATCACCGACGCCTTCATCGGCCAGGACACGACGGCCGACAACGTCGACACGCTGAGCTTCGATCCGCGAGCACTGCGGCAGAACTCCGACACCGACGACGCGTTGCCGCAGGGCACCAGCCTGGGGCTGCAGGGCAACGCCACCACGTACTCGCTGATCGTCCCCGTGCGGGCCCGTTCGGCCGCCGAGCTGGCGGGGTGGATCGACTTCGACCGCAACGGCAGGTTCGACGCGGAGGAGAGGGCGCACGCGCAGGTCGAGCACGGAGCCGACTTCGAGAGGCTGACCTGGAACGTTCCATCCACAGTCGTGCCGGGGAGCACGTGGCTGCGCCTCCGCATGGCCGCCACGTCAGCCGGGGTGGAGCAGCCGACGGGATGGGCCGACAGCGGCGAGGTCGAGGACTACCCGTTCGGGCTGGCGAGGCGCGAGGCCGTCACACCGAAGGCCGAGCCGCCCACGATCGAACCGCCGACTGCCGAACCGCCCATGGTCGAGCCGCCCAGGGTCAGCCCGCCGAGGGCGGAGCCGCCCAGGATCAGCCCGCCGACGGTCGAAAGGCCGAGGCAGGAGCGGCCCAGGGAAGACGACCGGTCCAGAGCCGATCGGCGCAGGCCCGACGCCGACCGGCCCAAGCGCGAGATCCCCAAGCCCGACAAGCCGGCGCGCGGCGGGGTGAGGCGCGACCATGACGACAGGCACAAGCGAGCCGAGGGCAGGGACAACCGCGCCGATTCCAGGCGCGAGCAGGACGACGAGGCCAAGCGCCGCCGGGCCGACGCCGAGGCGAAGGCCAGGCGCGAGCGGGCCGACGCCGAGGCGAAGGCCAGGCGCGAGCGGGCCGACGCCGACGCGGCGGCCAGGCGCGAGCGGGCCGACGCCGACGCGGCGGCCAGACGTGAGCGCGCCGAGGCCGACCCGAGGGCCAGGTCGCTCGACTCGCCATGGGAGCAGAGCGAGCTCACGCCGCCCAGCGACACGGAGTACACGCCGTTCCTCGACACCGAGGAGATCCCGGACTACTGACAACCGTAGAAGGTTCTGAGCGAGGCCCGCATCCCGATGCGGGCCTCGCTTCCGTTTTCCTGCCTCCCGTCACGGCTGGCTGTTGAGGAAGGCGAGCACGGCCAGGACCCTGCGATGTCCGCCGTCGGCCACCGGCAGGCCGAGCTTGGCGAAGATGTTGCCGATGTGCTTGTGCACGGCGTTGTCCGTGATGAACAGCCGCTTGCCGAGCTCGGTGTTGCCGAGCCCCTCCGCCATCAGCGCGAGCACCTCCCGCTCGCGGTTGGTGAGCGCGTCGATGGCGTTCTTTCCGGTGCCCGCCATGAGCTGGGCGATGACCTCGGGGTCCATGACCGTGCCGCCCTCGGCGACCCTGCGCAGGCCGTCGACGAACTCGCCGACCCTGCTCACCCTGTCCTTCAGCAGGTAGCCGACGCCGCCCTTGCCGTCCGACAGGAGCTCGCGGGCGTACACCTTCTCGACGTACTGCGACAGGACGAGGACCGGCATGCCGGAGTTTGCCTGCCGTACCTCCAGCGCGGCCCTGATCCCCTCGTCGCGGAACGAGGGCGGCAGCCGTACGTCGGCGATCACGGCATCGGGCTCGTGCCGTTCGACGGCTTCCATCAGGCCTGGGCCGTCGGTGACGACAGCGGCCACCTCGATGCCCTTGGTGCCGAGCAGCAGCTCGAGACCGGCCGAGAGCAGCACGTTGTCCTCGGCGATCACGACGCGCACGGCAACTCCACCGTGATCGCGGTCGGCCCGCCCGCCGGGCTCTGGACGAGCACGGTGCCGTCGAGCGCGGCCGCCCTGCGCCTGATGCCGACGATGCCGGTGCCGCGGCTCTCGTCCACCCCGCCGATCCCGTCGTCGGTGACCTCGACGAGCAGCCTGTCGTCATGCCTGCTCAGCCGTACCAGCGCGCGGGTCGCGCCGCTGTGCTTGGCGGCGTTGGTGAGGGACTCGGCCACGATGAAGTATGCGGCGGCCTCGACGGCCGCGGGCAGTCTGCCGAGCGGGCCGAGCTCCACCTCGGTGGTGACGCCCGCGCGCGCGGCCACCGCCGCGATCGCGCCTTCGAGGCCGCGGTCGGCGAGGATGGGCGGATACATCGTGCGGATCACGTCGCGCAGCTCGGTCATGGCCTCCTCGGTTCCCTCGTGGGCCTCCTTGAGCAGGGCGGCAACCGTTCCCGTGTCGTCGTCGAGCGCCTCCCTCGCCACGCCCAGCCGCATCGCGATGGACACGAGCCTGGCCTGGGTGCCGTCGTGCAGATCCCGTTCGATACGGCGGAGCTCGGCGCCGTGGGCGTCGAGCACGCCCGCCCTGCTCTCGGTCAGCTCGTCGACGCGCTCGGTGAGCTGGTCCTCCACCGAGGGCTCCAGCGCCGTCATGCAGTGGCGCGCGTGGAAGCGCGACACACGCGGCAGCGCCCACCAGGCCAGCGCCCCCGTGAGGGCGATCTGCGCGCCGCCCATGGCGAACGCGCTCTCCCAGCTGCGCACCGGCATGGACAGCAGCAACCGCAGCGGGTCACCCTCAGGGAACAGCCACCACAGCGGGGCGCCGACCAGCGTGGCGACAGTCGTGCCCACGCAGAACAGCGCGAGTAGCCCGGCGGGCAGGCCGATCGCCACGTGTTGCAGCGCCCACAGGAGGTCGCGCCTGCTCTCCCGGTCGAGCACCTGCTTCCACCGCGCGCGGATCCCCTTGGCGAGGCTCGTCCGCCGCGGCGGCAGCGACACGCCCAGCAGCGCGGCCGCCCGACGCCGATGCCACTCGGCCCACCGGCGCAGGCCCATCATCATCGGAGGGAACACCACCAGCCCGAGCCCACCGAATGCCGTGGTCAGGACCCCGATGGCCAGCAGCGGCAGGACGACCATGGTGGCCATCGCCGCCGGAAGGCCAATCAGAAGATACTGACCTCCGCGCCACATTTGTCTGGTTCGATCGCGCATGCCGCCCAGTCTGACGGACACCAGGACCGCGCACACTACAGCGGACTGCACCTCTGCCGGCCGACGGGAAGCCGTGGCCGCGCCGCCCGCCGTACGGGACGGTCACCTCGCGGCCCGCTGACGGCCCTGGTCGTATCCGGTCTGTTTCAGAACGGCGATGAAGAAGGCGCTGATGTCGGCGGCGGTCACGGTGTCCGGATAGGCGCCGAGATGGTGGAGGATCGCGCCGTTGAGGATCTGCTGGAGGATCTCCGGGTTCGTGTCCGGCGGGAGCCGTCCCTCGTCGCGGGCCCGCGCCAGCGTGGCGAGTTCGGCCGAAGCCCTGCGGCCGCCCTGGGAGTCGCGGTAGGACCGGAGGAGCTCGGGGTGGTCGTCCACCGCGCCGTAGAGGCGGCGCAGCATGCGACGATGCCGCGGCCTGCTGAGATAGCTCGCCATGTCGTGCACCATCAGGGAGAGGTCGGGCCAGTCCGGGGCGCCGGGGTCGTGGTCGCGATGCTCGGCTTCGATCGCCTGGATCAGCAGGGTGGTCTTGTCGGGGAACCTCCGGTAGACGGTGGCCCTGGTCACCCCGGCGCGCTGGGCGACCTGTTCGATGCTCGTACGGCCCGCGCCGCGCTCGATCATCAGATCGAGAGCGGCGGAGAGGATGGCGGAGTCGGCCTCCTGGCTGCGCGGCCGCCCTGGGGCTCGACGGGCGCCGGTCTTCCTCACCTCTTCGTGACCAGCCTGTCGAAGGCCCGGTCGGGCAGGAGCCTGTTGAGCCACAGGACGGTCCTGGCCAGGTGGCCGACCGGATGACGCGGCTTGGGATGCGTGGACTCGACCGCCTTCCTGATGGCCGTCGCGACCACGGCGGGATCCGAGCCTCCCGTCGAGGCCTCCGCCCGCCGCGCCATCGCCTGCGCGAGGTCGCGGTAGGCGCCGCGCCCCGAGATCTCGCGGATGTCCTGCTCGAACTCCGTCTTGATGAGTCCGGGCTGGATGAGCGCCACGTCGATGCCGAACGCCTCGACCTCCTGGCGGAGCGAGTCCGTGAGCGCCTCGAGCGCGTGCTTGGAGGCGTGGTACCAGCCGCCGAGCGGCAGCGAGATCTCGCCGGCGATCGACGAGACGTTGACGATCGAGCCCGAGCCCCGCGCCCTCATGTGCGGCAGCACCAGCCTGGTCAGGTGCGCCACCCCGAAGAGGTTGACGTCGAACAGGTGGCGCGCCCTGTCGAGCGACACGTCCTCGACGGCTCCGTACAGCCCGATCCCGGCGTTGTTGACGAGGACGTCGATGCGGTGCTGCTCGTCCAGGACCGTGCGCACGGCGCGCTCGACCTCGGCCGGGTTCGTGACGTCCATGGCGAGGGCGTGGCCGCCGGGCACCTGGTGAACGCGGCGGGCCGCGCCGTACACGATGTGGCCGGCCCGCGCGAGCTCCAGCGCGGTGGCGCGGCCGATCCCCGATGAGGCTCCGGTGATGAGGCAGATCTTCGCGGTCATATATTTACAATACAGCACTGTTCTGTATTGTATCTAGGCGGAAGGGAGTCAGCCATGAGTGCCTACGTGCTCGGTTTCCACGAGATCGACAAGACCCTGCTCACCGTGGTCGGAGGGAAGGGAGCCAACCTCGGAGAGCTGTCCTCGATCGACGGGGTCCGGGTGCCCGACGGGTTCTGTGTCACCACCGAGGCCTACCGGGCGGCGGTGGAGCGGGACCCCGCGATCAGCCGGCTCATCGACGGGCTGTCCGGCCTGCGGGCCGACGACCGGACGGCGATCGCCGGCGCGTGCGCGCACCTGCGCGCGGCCATCGAGGGCCTGCCGATACCAGGCGAGCTCGAGCGGGACATCGTCGCGCGGCTCGACGACGGCGTGGCCTACGCGGTACGGTCCAGCGCCACCGCCGAGGACCTGCCGTCGAACTCCTTCGCTGGGCAGCAGGACACCTATCTGAACGTCCGAGGGCCCGCCGACGTGGTCCGTGACGTCAGGCGATGCTGGGCGTCGCTGTTCACCGACCGCGCCGTGGCGTACCGCATCAGGAGCGGTTTCGACCATCGCGCCGTCATGGTGTCGGTGGCCGTCCAGCGGATGGTCTTCCCCGTGGCGGCCGGCATCATGTTCACCGCCGACCCCGTCACGTCCAACCGCACGGTGGTGTCCATCGACGCGGGGTTCGGCCTCGGGGAGGCGCTGGTCTCCGGGCTGGTCAACGCCGACACCTACCGGGTGAAGGCAGGCCGCGTCGTCGAGCGGCACGTCTCCACCCAGACCAAGGAGCTCTACGCCGCGCCGGACGGCGGCACCAGGGAGCGGCCCGTCGAGACCGCCCGCCAGAACGCGCAGACCCTGAGCGACGAGCAGATCCTGCAGCTCGAACGCCTCGGGCGGCGGATCGAGGCCCATTTCGGCAGTCCCCAGGACATCGAATGGGGCCTGGACGGCGGCGTGTTCCACGTTCTCCAGAGCCGCCCCATCACCACGCTCTACCCGGTGCCCGTCACCCACGACGGCAAGAACCACGTCTACATGTCGTACGGTCACCGGCAGATGATGACCGACGCCTTCACCCCCCTCGGCCTGTCGTTCTTCCTCCTCCTGGACGAGTGCCTGGGCCGCCCGCCGATGAGCGTCGCGGGCGGCCGGTTCTACAAGGACATGTCCCACGAGCTCTCCTCCCCCATGACCAGGGCGGTCACCCTGAAGAGCCTGGGCCAGGTGGACGTCCTGATGGCCAATGCCCTGCGCACGGTGATGAGCAGGAAGGACTTCGCCCGCTCGCTGGCGCGCGGCAAGGCGTCGGTGATGAACTTCGGCAAGGGCGGCCCGCTGCCGATGGCCCGGCAGTACCTCAAACTCGCCAGGGAGGACGACCCGCGCGTCGTCCCCGAACTCATCGCACAGAACGAGCGGTCCGTCGAGGCCCTGCGGCAGGCGATCGCCGGCAGGTCGGGCGACGACGTCTTCGCGTTCATCTTCGAGGACCACCGCGAGCTGACCGACATCATGTTCGAGCCGCGGAGCGTGGCGGCCGCGTTCCTCGGCATCCAGTCGGCGAACTGGGTCAACAAGCACATGCAGGCGTGGCTGGGTGTGAAGAACGCCGCCGACGCCATCGCCCAGTCCGCCGACCACAACGTCGTGGCCGCCATGGGGCTCGAGCTGCTGGACGTCGCCGACGTCGTACGGCAGTGCCCAGCGATGGCCGCCTACCTGGAGCGGGCCGAGCGGGACACCTTCTTCGACGGCATGGCCGGACTGGACGGCGGCGACCGCGTGCGCCGCGCCATCGAGGACTACCTGCACAAGTACGGCATGCACTGCTCCGGCGACATCGACATCACCAGGACGCGGTGGAGCGAGGACCCGACGCTGCTCGTCCCGATCATCCTCGGCAACGTCAAGAACTTCCCGCCGGGAGCCCGCCAGGCCAAGATCGAGCAGGGACGCCTCGAAGCCGAGCGCACGATGACCGAGCTCCTGTCCCGCCTCAGCGGGCGGAAGGCGAAGAAGGCGGCGAAGCACATGAGCCGGCTGCGCCACTTCATCGGCTACCGGGAGTACTCCAAGCACGCCTGCCTGCAGCGCTACGGGCTCTACAAGCGGGCGCTGATGGAGGAGGCGAGAAAGCTGGTCGCCCAGGGCCTGCTCGAGAGCCCGGAGGAGGCGTACTTCCTGTCCCTGGAGGAGTTCAGGGAGGTGGTGCGGACCGGGCGGCTCGACCACACGGTCATCACCGAGCGGCGGGACGCCTTCGAGGGGTACCAGAAGCTCACCCCGCCGCGCGTGATGACCTCGGACGGCGAGGTGATCTCCGGCGAGTACGACACGGGCGCCCTGCCCGAAGGCGCCCTCGCGGGCATCGCGGTGTCGTCAGGCGTGGTCGAGGGCCGCGCCAGGGTCGTCATGAACCTGGAGGACGCCGACGTGCGGGAGGGCGACATCCTCGTCACGGTCTACTCCGACCCGAGCTGGTCGCCGCTGTTCGTCTCGGTGAAGGGCGTCGTGCTGGAGGTGGGAGGCGTGATGACCCACGGAGCCGTGATCGCACGAGAGTACGGCCTGCCCGCCGTGGTCGGCGTCGAGGGCGCCACGACCCGCATCCGCGACGGCCAGCTCATCAGGGTGAACGGCTCCGACGGCTACGTGGAGGTGCTGGCGTGACGCACGGGGTGCGCACACCGGAACAACAGACGCTGAGCCGCAGGGAGCTCGAGGTGCTCGGGCTCATCGCCCGCGGCGCGACCAACACGTGACGGCCTGACGCGATCCAAAGGCCGCGCCGCGCGAGCCGGACCCATTGGCCATCTCCTGACCGGCTGCTCAGCAGGGGGGAGACCGTCCCGACGTGCACCATCTGCTACTCTATGCTCCTAATTGATTACATTACGTTACTACGGGAGCCAGTGTGAAAGTCGCCTGCGTCGGTGGCGGACCCGCCAGCCTGTACTTCTCGATCATGATGAAGCGGGTGGACCCGTCCCATGACATCACCGTCTACGAACGCCACCCAGCCGGGTCGACATATGGCTGGGGCGTGACCTACTGGGACAACGTGCGCAACAGTCTCCACAGCACCGACCCCGAGTCCGCGCGCGCCATCAGCGAGAGCTCGGTCCGCTGGGACGGCTGGGTCGTGCACGTCCACGACCGCACGACGGTAACCGTCCAGCACGGGGACGAGGGCTTCGGCATCGGCCGGCACCGGCTGCTCGGCATCCTCGCCGAGCGGGCCCGCTCCCTCGGCGTGCGCATCGAGTTCGAGCGCGAGATCGCCGACGCGAACGAGCTGGCCGAGGCCGACCTCGTCGTCGCCGGCGACGGCGCCAACAGCGTGCTGCGCGAGCGCCACGCCGACCACTTCGGCTCCGAGGTCGCGGTCGGGCGGAACACCTACATGTGGGTCGGCACCACCAAGATCTTCGACTCCTTCACCTTCGCCTTCGTCGAGACCCCGCACGGCTGGATCTGGTGCTACGGCTACGGCTTCAGCAAGGACCACAGCACCTGCGTCATCGAGTGCTCCCCCACTACCTGGAGGGGACTCGGGCTCGACCAGGCGAACGAGGCCGACAGCCTGGCCCTGCTGGAGAAGCTCTTCGCCGACCTGCTGGACGGGCACCCGCTGATCGGCCGGGCGCAGGCCGACGGCAGCGCGCACTGGCTGAACTTCCGCACCCTGACCAACCGGACGTGGTACCACGACAACCTCGTCCTGCTCGGGGACGCCGCGCACACCACGCACTACTCCATCGGGGCGGGCACCGCCCTCGCGATGGGGGACGCCGCCTTCCTGGTCACCGCGCTGCACGGAGACACGCGGCTCCAGCCCGCCCTCGCCCGCTACGAGAAGGAACGCAAAGCCGCGATCCTGTCCATCCAGCGAGAGGCCCGCTTCAGCGCCCGGTGGTACGAGAACCTCCCGCGCTACATCAACCTGCCACCGTCACAGATGTACGCGCTGCTCGGCCGGCGGCACTCCCGGCTGCTTTCGCACGTCCCGCCGCGGCTGTACTACCGGATCGACCAGATGACCGGCTGGCTGGGCTCGAAGGTCGCGCGTCACCGCTGAAGGCGCTCGATCTTCATCTTCACCCCCGCCGACCCGGAAGCGGCAGACGTGCTGAAGGACGTCCGCATTGCTGCCAATCGGCCGCTAAAGACCAATACCCGCAGGCCAAAGAGGTGCGCACCTACTTGTGCGAACGGCAAACAGACCACCCGGACACTGTCGACACAGGTTTCCACTTCAGGCGGCGAATCAATGATTCGCCAGAGAAAGGCGGGAACCATGTGGTTCATACGATTCCTGGCAGTGATGTCGGCCCTCACCATGAGTTCTGCCGAGCGCACGGTCCCCGGAGACGTCGAGCCCGTCGGGCCCGGCGGGCGATGGACGCTCACGTTCCGGGACGAATTCGATGGATCGGCTGTTGACGGGTCCAAGTGGGAGCATCGCTCGACGGCCGAGTCCGACTGGTCCGACGAGCCGTACGGCACCGGCAATCCGGACAGCAAGCAACTGGGGTTCGACCATCCCGGAAACTGCTCCGTGGCCGGCGGAGCGCTGACCATCACGGCCAGGCCCGACAGCATCCGGTCCCAGTCCGGGAACTGGTACGGATGGTCCAGCTGCCTGATCACCTCCACCGGGCCCGAGGGCTACACCTTCCGGTACGGGTACGTCGAGATCAGGGCGACGCTTCCCTCGCCTCCGGGGTTCTGGCCGTCGTTCTGGACCTGGCAGTCGGCCGACAACGAGCAGCGGACCGAGACGGACGTCTTCGAGTACTTCTCCGACAACCGCCGGCACCTGTATCTCACCTGGCACTGGGACAGCGACGACGGGTGCATCCACACGCCCCGCTTCGATCCGAGCGCCGGCATGCACGTCTATGGTGCCGACATCCGCGAGTCGGGGACGGACTTCTACGTCGACGGGGAACGGGTGTGTCACGCGTCGGGCACGCCTGCGGGCCCGGTCAACCTGGTGGTGAGCAACTTCGTGTACGCCGGGAGGCCTCCCGCGTCGGGGTCGGTGGGACGCATGGTGGTGGACTACGTCCGCGCGTGGCAGAGGTAGGAGCGCCTCCCGAAGCCGCGCAACGATGGTGACAGACACCGCATTATGGGATAATTCTCCCAATCGGGCCACTTTCGGCCTCTCCCCCATTGAGCTTGACGACGGAGAGGGACGGCCATGGAGATCAAGCCGCAGGCGGTCGTCATCCCGAAGGAGACCGACCATCTGGAGCAAGGGAAGTACGGCCCCGTCTACCCGCGCACCCCGGCGTGTTACGGGTTCACCATCGTCGCGAATGTCAAACCGGGCCGGGCCGATGCCATGCGAGAGTACGGCAACACGCTCGCCAAGGCGCTGGAAGGCGATCCGTATCTCCTCGCGCCGCTCAAGCTGCACTACCTGCGCTGGGTGCTCTTCGACGACGACACGCGCTTCATGTATCAGGGGATCTTCGACACCGACTTCGACAAGTACACCGAGGACGCCATCGCGCTGTTCACCAAGTCTGGGGTGAGTACGGCCTTCGAGAACCTCGAAGGCTTCCCCGAGGACTGGAAGATTAACCCCGAAGCGTTCATCAAATTCGTCCGCGAGCATCACTGCCCGAGCTTCATCGAGTACGGCGAGTATCCGTACTACACCGCCGACGAGATCAAGAAAGCTCTGCGGATCAAGAGCGCCATGTCGGAGATGCTCGACCAGCTGCAGTGACAGCCGCCAGCGCCACCCGGAGACGAGATGAGCGAATTCAGAACGGCGCGCACCTACAACCAGAACCACGTACCTCGCCAGTACATCCCCGGCCGGCGGCGGTTGAGCATCTACGTCGCATGGAGCTATCCGGCCGAGGCGGGCAGGAACCCAGCCGAGCTGGACAACCGGTTCTCCACGATGACCGAAGTGCGCCGCGTGACCTGGCCGGCCTACGAGGACCCGAAATGGTCGGATCCGCTGCGGTTCCAGCAAGGCATCGCGGGCGGGCTGGAGCTGTTCTTCTGGGGCTGGCTGCCCTTCCAGCAGTTCGTCCAGGAGACCACCGGATACCCCGTGCCCGTGTACCAACGCGTCGACCAGGCCGGATTCCACACCCCCCTGGACGAGCGAGTGCTGGCCGACACCGACACCCTGTTCGTGTGGGGACTGGATCACATGATCACCGGGCAGGACGCCTCGCCCGAGGAGATCGAGGCCGTACGCGACTTCCTCACCCGTGAAGGAACCTGCCTGGCCCTGGGACCGCATCACGACGTCGGCGCATCGGACGACATGGCGGTGCGCGACATCGAGTATCACCACCACGGTGACGCGCTGGTGCCCCGCCAGCAACGCTTCGGCAGGTACACCCGATCGCTGATGGCAGGCCTGGGGGTGCCCGTTGAGAACCGCTACGGTCTGCGTCCGGCGGTGACGGAAGGGAACAAGAGCGCCCCTCTGTCCATCGCCAGGGACCTGGACACCAAGGGGTGGCTGGAAGGCGTGTCCAGCTTCAACTTCCACATGCACCTGCCGCACTATGCCGTGACCACCGACGACCCGGACCTCATCCACGTGCTGGGCAGACAGCCGATCGACATGTCCAGGCCGCATCCCTTCACCGAGGCGGGAAACACCGAGTTCAACATGTTCCTGTGGATGCCGCCCAGCGGTGACCGGGCAGGCGACGTGATCTTCGCCGACACCACGATCTTCAGCTCGCTGTTCGGCGTCGACGAGAGCCTGCGCACCTTCTGGAACAACATCGTCTCAGTGAAGTAGCGCCGTAGGAGGCGAGGTCGCGGTGAGCGAGCAAACCCACGTCAAGCTCGAACTCGACGACATCCAGCGCGGGGTCCTCAGCCCACGGCCGTCACCATACGCGGCGACCTACATCCTGTTCCGCATCGACGACCGCGACCGTGGGCGGGAGCTGATGCGGCGCGCCGGCGCCGTGGTGACCTCGGCCGCCGACCCGGTGAGCCCGCTGGGTGAGACCTGGGTCAGCGTCGCGCTCACCTACCACGGCCTCAAGGCGCTCGGCGTTCCCGGGGAATCGCTGGACAGCTTCGCGTGGGAGTTCCGGCAGGGCATGGCCGCACGGGCCACCGCGCTGGGCGACGTCGGCGAGAGCAGTCCCACGAACTGGGAGCCCCCGCTCGGCACGCCTGACGTCCACGTGGTCCTGGTGGCACTCGCCCCTGACAGCGCGCGGTTGGAGACGGCCATCGACCGTGCCCGACCGGCTTACCAGGCCCTCCCCGGTGTGACGGCGATCTGGCGCCAGAACTGCCACGCACTGCCCACCGAGACCGAACCCTTCGGCTACCGCGACGGCATCAGCCATCCGGCCGTCGAGGGAAGCGGCATCGCCGGATCCAACAAGCTGGAGGCGCCGCTCAAGGCCGGCGAATTCGTGCTCGGCTACCCCGACGAGCTCGGCGGCATCCAGACGCCGAAGCCCGAGGTGCTCGGACGCAACGGCTCCTACGCGGTCTTCCGCAAGCTCCACCAGCGCGTCGCCCTGTTCCGGCGGTACCTGAAGGACAACGCCACCGACCCCGAGGCCGAGGAACTGCTGGCAGCGAAGATCATGGGCCGCTGGCACAGCGGCGCGCCGCTGGCGCTCAGCCCGCTGCACGACGATCCCGGCCTCGGAGCCGACCCGCACCGCAACAACACCTTCCTGTTCGAGCAGGACGATCCGGTCGGCTTCACCACTCCAGGCGGCAGCCACGTCCGCCGCGGCAACCCCCGGGACGCGGCGGTGGCCGGCGTGCCGCGGCTGCACCGCATGATCAGGCGCGGCACCGCGTACGGCCCGCCGCTGCCCGAGGGCGTCCTGGAAGACGACGGGGCCGACCGCGGGCTGATGTTCGCCTTCATCGGGGCGCACCTGGGGCGGCAGTTCGAGTTCGTCCAGTCCGAATGGATGAACGACGGCGTCTTCTTCGGCGCGGGCGACGCGAAAGATCCCGTCGTCGGCTCCCACGACGGCTCCGGTGACTTCACCGTCCCCCGGCGTCCCGTACGGCGACGCCTGCTCTCGCTGCCGCGATTCGTCGTCACGCGCGGCGGCGAATACTGCTTCATGCCAGGACTGACCGCACTGCGCTGGCTCGGCGACCTCACGGACTGAGCGCGGCCACGCCGCTCCGGCACAGGACCGGGGATCCACATGAACACGCTGCAACTGCTGTTCAACGCCGTGACCGTCATCTTCATAGCGGCCACCATGTTCGCCGCCGGCCTTGGCGCGACGTTGCCGGCGCTGCGCGCCGTCTTCGCGAACCTTCCGCTGCTCCTGCTGGTACTCCTGGCCAACCTGGTGTTCGTCCCGCTCCTCGGCTGGGGTGTCGCGGCGCTGTTCGGCTTGCCTGCGGCATCGTTCATCGCGCTGCTCCTGGTCGCGTCCTCACCTGGCGGCCCGTTCGGGGCGAAACTCGGCATGGTGCAGAACGGCGACGTGGTCGCGGGTGCGGCGATGCAGGTGCTGCTGGCCGCCATCGGCAGCATCACCTTCGGTCCGACGGCGAACGTCATCCTCAGAGCCGCGAACGTGGGTGGTGGGGTCTCACTCGACGTCGCGACGCTGATGCTGACCGTGGCGGTCCTCCAGCTCGTGCCGTTCGCCGTCGGACTGACCGTGCGCCACTACGCGCCGTCCACGGCACAAGCCTGGCACCCTGTGACCGCGGCAGTGTCGAACGTGACGTTCCTCGTGGTGCTGGCGGGCATGCTCGTCGGCAACTGGCGTGACGTCGTCGCGCTGATCGGCTCACTCAGCCTGCTCGCGGGCTTCGTCTTCGCCATCGTCGCATTCGCTCTCGGCACGGCCCTGGCCACCGGACCATGGGCACGCCGTACCACCATGGGCGGAGTCGCGGCTGTCCGCAACGCGGGGCCGGCGCTCGCCGCCGTCGGTCTCGCCTTCGGCAACGAGCCGGCCATCCTGGGAGCACTCGCGGCTGTCCTGCTGAGCGGTCTGGCCGCGTCCCTGCCCATCGCGGCGGTGCTGAGCCGTCGTCGGGCCGGCACCGCGGCCTGAAGCCCCCGCGCTCCACAAAATCCCGCCGACAGAAGAGTCCGTAACAGGCAAAGGCACCTTCTCCGACACGCCCACCTGGGCATCTACCTCCCAACCTTCTCCACTTACGACTGCATCGCCGAACGCTCGACGTACCGGCCGCATCGCGCGCCAACCGGTCATCCCGCTCCTCGACCTCGCGGAAAGGGCCCGCCATGAACCACGATCCAGCCGCCTCTGGCGCCCGCTCCGGAGACGACAGCGATGCCCAACCCGTGTCCATGTCCCCGTTCCTCAGGGAACGGCTCGACGCCGCCGTCACCTCGGCCCGCGCCGAACTGATCAGCGCCAGCGAGCGAAGAGCAGGACTCCTGCTGTCCTGGGCGGGTGTCGCGTACGGCGCGCTCGTCACGCTCATCCTCACCGGCCCTGCCCGGTTCCCCGGCCTTGGGCGCTTCGGCGTCATCGCGGCGTTGATCCTGCTGACCGCGGCGGTCGTGCTGATCCTCATCACCATCCGCCCGCTCTCCGCCGGACGCGGCGGAGCGAAGGTCCTCGAATACGCCAAGGCACCCACGCCCCAGGACCTGATCGAGCAGATGAGCGCCGAGGCAAGGGAGTACGACCTGTTCCTGGCCACCAACGCGCTCCAGATCGCCCGGGTCGCGCACATGAAGAACCGCAACCTGCGATGGGCCGTCGACCTGATCGTGACCGGCATCACCACCATGACCGTCATGGTCTTCCTGGAGCATCTCATCTGAAACGGCAGGCATGCGAGTCGATGGCCGGGACAAACCGCTTCAGGGCACAGGCCACAGCGGGGACCGATCAGCGCCGAGATGCTCCGGCTCGTTCGACCTTTCTCAGAGAGAGGCGTGAAAGATATCGGGCCCATCGGGCAAGTAGGGGCGATCATCTTCCGGATGGATGGAGTCAGACCGGCATGGCCGTACCACCAGAGTTAGCCCATCCACCCGACCTCCGCGACCGCTTCGACCAGGTCTTCGACACGCACTTCCACGGCATCCACCGCCACGGTCCGACCTGTGGCAGCCGCGTGACGTCGGCGACGTCGTCCAGACAGAGTCGCGCCAGGAGTACGTCAGGCCCGCCACCCCCGCCGACGAGCCGGCCTGGAGGCAGGCAGGCTCCCCGGACAGAGTCGACCGGGTGTGCACCAGAGGCGCCCGTCCCGCGAACTGCCGGCAGGTGAGGATCAGGATGCTGGCGGCGACCGTCTCCGCGGGGGAGGCCACCGAAGGGCTGACCAAGGGCAGCGTCATGCGCTACATAGCATGGCCGCCCGAGGCCGGCTGGACCGGCGAACGTCCCGAGCGTCCCGGCGGCTGCAAGCTCGCTCGCGATCCGCCACGACCCTGAATCGACGTCTGACCGCCTGCTCGCACACGCGAGCCGGCGACCACAACTCCGAGAGGGCGTCGGCAAAGCTAGTGGTTGGGCGGGATGCGGTAGACGGACACGTGGGAGCGCGACTCGGCGGTGAAGTCGCCTCCGGTCCAGTCGGCGTGCCTGGTCTCCAGCTCGAACCCGGCCAACTGAGCCATGAGGTCGAGCTCGGCCGGCCAGATGTAGCGGTGCGGGCTGCGGAACAGCCGGGCCTGCCTGCTCTCGTCGAACCTGAAGTGGTGCGAGACGACGTGCTGACGCAGGACATCGTAGGTGTCCAAGCCGATGTAGCCGGGCTCGCAATGGAAGACCGTGGCCTGCTGACCCGGTGGAAGCTTGCGCAGCTCAGGCACCCAGAGCTCGATCACGAACCGGCCGCCCGGTGCGAGATGGCTGGCGGCGTTGCGGAAGCACGCGACCTGCTCGGCCTGAGTGAGCAGGTTGGAGATCGTGTTGAAGACGAGGTAGACGAGCGTGTACTTCCCCGGAGCGACGGCGGTCGCCATGTCGCCGACGATCACCGGGATCGTAACCTCGTCCACCTTCGTCCGCAGTTGGTCGATCATCGGAGGTGACAGCTCGATGCCGGTGACGGGCACCCCTCGCTCAGCGAGCGGCACGGCCACGCGGCCGGTTCCGATGGCGAACTCGAGCGCCCGTCCGTCGCCCGCGAGCTCGGCGAGGCGGTCCACGGTCGGCCCCAGGACCTCGGGCGCGAACATGCCGGTGCCCGGCGTGTCATAGCGCTGGGCGGTCTCGACGCCCCAGATCTCCTCCTGTTGCATGCCGCCAACGATGGTCATGGGTGTCCGCGCTGTCCAACGATTTTGCGACCCCACGGTCGCATGCGTCGAGACCGCCGGCCGTGCGACCACTCTCCACCGTGAAACGCAATCGGCTGATGATCTCGCGGACAAGCCCGAACACGAAGGCTCAAGTACGGCATGATCATGACCATGACCTACGATCCGCGGACTGCCGCCGTTCTCGCCCTCCACTGGCAGATCAACGTCATCAAGCCCGAGGGGTTCTTCGGCGCGATGCTCGGCGAGCCGGTCGCTCGCAGCGGCGTCGTGGAGCGTGCCGTACGGTTCCACCAATCCATGCGCGCCGCAGGGGTACCGGTGATCTTCACCAGGTTCACCGTCCCTGTGGGTGAAGGTGGTCTCGTCCGCAACACGGGCTTCATGAACGCGGTCGCCGACGCGCAGGAGTCCTTCCGCCCGGATGCTCCGGGGACGCAGGTGATCCCGGAGATGCGGTCTGTGACCGAGGCTGACCACGTCGTCGACAACCAGAAGCTGTCCGGTCTGGCCGGGAACCACCTCCCCCAGTGGCTGGCCGAGCGCGGGATCGACACTCTGCTGGTGACCGGAGTCGCCACCAACCTCACAGTCGAGCAGACCGCCAGGCAGGGCACCGACCTCGGCCTCACCGTCCACACGGTCAGCGATTGCGTCACGGCCGCGACCGACGAGGCTCATCACGCGTCGCTGGCCAACCTGGATCTGGCGACGGCCGGGTGCCTGACGTCGGAGGACGTACTGAGGCTGTTCTCCTGAGCCGCAGGACGCACAACGGGCTCGATCGAGCCGACGGCGCTTGCCGCTCCGCATGGACGGCAAGACGGCGGCCACCTCGAGCTACCGCTGCGAACGTCCTCGGAATGCGCTGGAAGCAGCAGTTGGTGTGGGATTTATAGCGATATGTCCTCTTTGGTTAGACTTCGCGGCTTGTGGAGATCTACCTGACCCAGGCGAAAATCGCCTTGCTTCTCGCCCCGCTGGCCATCGCGCTGCTGTTGCTGCCTTTCGTGTCCCGGCAGTATGGCCGCTTCGGGCACATCGGGCGATGGTCGGGTCTCGTCACGGCGGTGCTCGTCCTGTACGCCTGCGGCGTGGTGGCCTTCACGCTGTTTCCGCTGCCCGAGGTGACGCCGGACTTCTGCGCGATCCGGCAGAGCCTCGCGACGCCGCGCTGGCAGCCGTTCTCGAGCATCCAGGACGTGATCAGGGAGAACGCCGGACGGGGGCTGCCGGCCATGCTGTACAGCAGGTCGGTGCTGCAGATCGTGTTCAACGTCGCCCTGTTCGTGCCGCTCGGCTTCTTCCTGCGCTACCGGCAGGGGCTCGGCGTCGCGCGCACCCTGATGATCTCCCTCGCCGGTTCGCTGGCGATCGAGCTGACCCAGCTCACCGGCCTGTGGGGCCTCTACCCCTGCGCGTATCGGCTGTTCGACCTGGACGACCTGATCATCAATACGGCCGGCGCCGGACTCGGTTGGGCGCTGGCGGGCCCGGCCGCCCGGCTGCTGCCGGATCCGTGGCCGGCGCCCCGTCCTGACCTCGCGTCGCCCACCGCCGGTCGGCTCGCGCTCGCCATGCTGCTCGATGGCGTGGTGTGGTTCTTCGCCTCGCCGCTGTTCGGGTTGCTCGCCGCCCAGGGCTACCGGCTCGTCACGGGTGGCCCGATGCCCGCCGATGCCCTCCTGCGGGATCTCCTGCCCGGCCTGTCGTACGCGATGACCGGGCTGGTCATCTTCGTACTCGTCCCGGCGGCGCGCGAGGACGGCGCCACGCCGGGCAGGGCGGCCGTGCACGTCGCACTCTGCCACGCGGCGGACGGGCGGCCCGCGCCCGTGCTCCGGCGGCTGGCACGCTCCGCCGCTCCGTACCTCGCCCTCGCCGGGGGTGCGGCCGTCAGCCGCTTCGTGCCCGCCCTTGCCCTCCTCGCCGTACTGGAACTGGAACGTCGCGGCGTCATGGCGCGGTGGACCCGGACGCGGCTCGTCACGCGGGCCGCTGCGCGCGCGCACGCCGAGGGCCCGCGCTCCGCGAACGGCACCACCGCAGACGGATCGCATCGCGGACGCGCGCTCCTTCACCCACATCCGTGACACTGCCTCGTCGCCTCGTCGCTCAGACCCTCACCCCATGACGCCGCATCCCGACTAGGCCGCAAACGCTAGCCTCCCTCCATGAACCGGACATTTGGTGCGGCTTTGGTCGGTGTCGCCTTCGGTGCGGGCACCTCGCTCGTCAACGCGTTGTCCTCGCCGTACTCCCGGCTGGGCGCGCCACTTGACGGCACGCTGTGGGGCGGCGCGGCCAAGGTCCTCAGTCTGCTCGTGGACAGCGGCTGGGCCTGGGCGGCGCTCGCGGTCGGCGTGGGCTGGCTGGTCGGTGGACTCGTCCGTGCGGGCCTGGCCGGAGTGGCGGCTCTGATGGCGGCCACCGCCGCCTACTACGCCATGGACGCCCTCCTCCGGGATGAGCCGCTGTCCTGGTTCTGGCAGGAGACGGTGCTGTGGTGGGGCGCCGGCGTGGTCTTCGGCTCGGCGCTGGGCGTGGTGGGCGCCTCCATCCGCCGCCCTGGGGTGATCGGGCTGCTCGCAGGGCTGTCCGTACCCGTGGGCGCCGCCGCCCAGATGGTCGTCCTGCCGCCCGGCCCGAGCCTGGCGGTGACCTCGGCGACGGTGTGGGCCCAGGCTCTCGTCTGGGCAGGCGCCCTGCTCGGCGCCGCACTGGTGATCGCCCGGTTCGTCACGCGGCGCCGTACCCCGGCCGCGTGATCGCGCCCGACATCCAACGCCTCGACTCGGCCTCGATGCTGTCGGACGTGCTCACACCCGCCCGTAGACGATCCGCCATACCGGTAGATCCTGCGAGGGACCTCTCGAACACGCCTACATGGGCGAGTCCGACGGCGTCCGAGCCACTTCCGCCACGGACGAGGTGGCGGCAGGGCGGCGCGGTGGCAGGGCGGCGCCAAACCGCTCGCCGAGCAGAGTGATCGCGGCCGGCAGCAGAACACCCCGGACAAGGGTCGCGTCGATCAGGATGGCGACCGAGAGCCCGAGGCCCATCATTTTGTACTCGATCGCCGACAGCACCAGGAACACACTGAACGCAGCTGTCATGATCACGGCGGCGCTGGTGACGACGCCGGAGCTGGCACCGATCCCGGTGACGACGGCTTGGCGCACCGAGGCGCCGGCGGCGCGGCGTTCCCGGATCCTGCTGAGAATGAAGATGTGGTAGTCCATGCTCAGCCCGAAAAGAATCACGAACATGAACAGCGGCAACCAGCCGATCACGGCGCCGTAGGGCGTGAAGCCGAGCACCGCGCTCAGGTGGCCATCCTGGAACACCCAGGTCAGCACACCGTACGCGGCGCCGAGCGACAGCAGGTTGAGCAGGATCGACACCAGAGATACCGCCAGGGATCGAAACGAGACCGCCAGCAGTGCAAGCGCGAGCACGAGCACGAAACCGATCACCAGCGGCGAGCGTTCAGTGATCTGCTTGGTGAAGTCGTAGGCGAACGCGGTCTTGCCCGCCACCGCGTAGTCCAGGCCCTCCAGTGAGCCGAGCGCGGTCGGAGCCTTGACGGCGCGCAACTCCTCCAGGGATCGGTTGGCCACCTCGCCGGTACCGAAGTCGGCCAGTGGGACGCGAGCGATCATGATCCGGCCGACGCGCACGGTAGAGATCGGATCCAGCTCCTTCACCGCATGCCGCACGCCGGGGGCGTCCAGTGCACCGGGTCGCTTCTCCCACATGACCACCCACGTCGGCAGCGGGCTGCCGGGGAACGCCTCCTGCATGCGGATCGCGGCGTCCACGACTGGGACCTCTCGGGGCAAGCTATTGGTGACCGCCGCGTCCTGGAGCCGCATCTCGAATGCCGGCAGAGTCAGCACGACCAGGACGAGAGCGGCCAGTCCGCCCCACAGCCGCGGACGCCGTACGACCGTGCGCGCTACAGCTGTCCAGAAACGGGACTCATCGGCCGCGGTACGGCGGCGGCCGAGCCAGGGAATGCGAGCCTTGTCGACGCGGTGGCCGAGCAGGGCCAGAAGAGCGGGGAGCACTGTGACCGAGCCGATCATGGCGGTGTTTGAGAAGGTCAACTTGAGGGAGTCGCATCAGCCCACGGAGCCGGTTGGCAGGCCGCGGACATGTTCGGGGAGCGCGGCATGTCACGTATGCGGCCGCCGTGGCCGCAGCGTCGACGATCGGGAGGCTGAGGCTTCCCTGACCGCGGCGGACAGCCAGACGGTCAGCGCGGTGAGGGTCACGACGGCGATGACGATCAGTGCAGGAAAGTACCAATCCGGGAAAAGATCCCCGAGATCGAAATCGCCATTGGGATACAACACGAACGCGTAAGTGCCCAATACGGCCAGGGCGAGAGTGAACAGGTAGACCATGCTGGCGGCCGCGCACGACACGAGGCCGCTGACGGTGGAGCGACGATTCAGCGAGCCACCCAGCGCGGCGAGTACGGCCGCCTCGACGGCGAGGATGAGAGTGATGCCGAGCATCATCGTCCACGCCCACTCGATCGCGGGGCCCAGCCGGCTTGGCAGCAGGTCGCTCCAGGGCTCGTGCCAGGAGTTGAGCCCCGTCTGGACGGCCAACTGGAGCGCGATCAGGGTCGCTCCGGCGTACAGCAACGGCGCTGCCAGAGCGCACAGCAGAGCGGGCGAGCGTTTCAGGCATCGCAGGTCCATGATCGATTAGACGGCCGACTCAAACTGAGCGTTCCGCGACGGATCACCCCTAGGTGCTTGAGATGGTGATCATCTCTGTCAGTCGCAGATGTAACGGGCCTGGCGTTGGGCGGGTCCGTCGCGAGTAAGGCGACGGGCAATACTGGCGATGGCGGCCCAGCGGATGATCGCCGCGGACACCGCGGGATCGCGTTCGTAGTCGCGAGCCAGACGGCGGCAGGCGGTCAGCCAGGCCAACGTCCGCTCGACCACCCACCTGCGTGAGATGACGTTGAACCCACGCTGGGCAGCGGGCTTGCGCACGATCTCCAGGGTGGTGCGCAGTGTGTCATGGGTCTAGTCCACCAGCCGTCCGGCGAAGCCCTGGTCGGCGAAGACATGACGGATCGGGGTGTTCAGGTACGTCGACAGCAAGGTGGTCTTGGCGCCGTCACGGTCTTGCCGGCTTGCGGCCATCACTGCGACCGTGACCAGCAGGCCGCTGGTGTCGGTGACGATGAACCGCTTGCGGCCGTTGACCTTCTTGTTCGCGTCGTAGCCGCGGCTGTCGCGGCCGACTGTGTCGGCGCCCTTGACGCTTTGCGAGTCGATGATCCCCGCCGATGGCTCATCGGCGCGGCCGGCCTGCCGGCGGGCCGGCGGGCCGACCTGCGTAATTCGGTCAGCAGGTTCTCGGTGACGCCGGCTTCTTCCCACTGCTGGAAGTACCAGTACACGGTCTGCCATGGCGGCAGGTCGGTGGGCGGGTACCGCCATGGACAGCCGGAGCGCACCACGTACAGGATCGCGTTGACGATCTTCCTGCCGTAGCCGGTGAGGCAGGACTCGAGAAGGCCAACAGCGGGCTCACCGCGGCCATGTCACTTTCCACCCTGGCCGGTCCCGGACTGGGCGGTGCGCTGTACACCGCTTCCGGGAACGCGTGGCTGCTGGGATTCAACGCGGTGACGTTCATAGTGGTCTCTCTCGTCATCTGGGGCGTGGTATCCGGCGGCAAGGACCAGCGCATGTCTGTGAACGCCAGCCCGTTCACGGGCGCTCTCGACGGCCTGAAAGTCATGTGGCAGTCACCGGTCATACGTCCGCTCCTGCCGATCCTCGCCGCCGTAATCTTCGCCACCTCCATCGAGGGCGTCGCCGGGGTCTTCTACCTGCGCGACATCACCAGCAGCGACACTCTCTACGGATTCCTCCTGTCCGCATGGGCGCTCGGTTCGCTGCCCGGCTCTCTCATCGGGGCCTGGGGCAGGGTCGGAAGGCAGCACCTCGTCATGGTCATGGGAGGCGCAGCGCTCATGGGGAGTGCGCTACTGATTGAGGGTCTCGTCCCAGTCGCCCTCGTTATCGCGATCGTCTTTGTCGCCGGGGGGTTCGGCAACGGCGCGCACAACGTCGGCGTTCGCAACGTCATCCACCACCACATCCCTGCGGACATGCACGGGCGAGCCTGGGCATACTTCCGCGTACTGGTGAACACCTGTGTGGCTCTCGGATTTCTGCTCGGGACACCCGGCATCGTCCTGGACGCCCGGACGGCGATCCTCAGTTCGGGCACCCTCGCCCTTCTCGCAACGGTTTATGCCGCCTGGAACCTGTGGAAGGCCGGACTACTCCGCCGCTACACGGCACATGTCCCCGAACATCAAGGTGCACCTCAGGGTTGAGTTCCAGAATCGCACACGGCCAGCGAACGTCCGCACGCAAGCGCACCTGCCCACCGGCTGCCCTCCGCCGGAGCCGGTGTCTACAGTCCGGCTGGATGCGCAGACAGCCAGTCCGCGCGGCGGTTTTTCAATGCATCGCGGTCGTGAACGGTGGGGGCGATGTCTCCAGCCGGCCGATACCGGGCTGGAGACCGGTGGGCGGGGCGACGGGTTCCCAGACCAAGTCGCTGACGTACGCCCATTCCGGTCGGTCCGGCCTTTCAGCTATCGAGGGCGGCTAGGAGCAGGCGCTGGGCCACTGCCGGGGCGCCGTTGTTGAGGGAGGACGAGGTGCCCATCGAGTAGACCGCGCGCCGGTTGAGGTCACGGGAGGCGAAGACGCCGCTCCGGTAACCCGGGTCGGAGCCCGTCTTGCCCCACAGGACCGAGCCGTCGGGCAGCGGCACGTACTTCAGGCCGACGCTGAAGCAGGCCGTACCCTTGCCGGGACCGGTCTCGCAGTTGGAGTCGTTGGCGTACGGCAGCGGCTTGCCGTCGGCGCCCTTCGGCACGGCGAACAGCTCCGCGGCCTGTGCCGGGCGCAGCAGCCGACCGTCGAACAGGCCGGAGATGAAGCGGTCCAGGTCACCCGTGGTGGAGGTCATGCTCGCGGGCACCCCGCCCTGCACGTTGACGTCGACCAGCTCGCCATTGCTCCTCGGCAGGTAGCCGGGCAGGTACGGCCGAGGCACGGGCGTGCTGGTGCCCGGCACGGCGGCCCTGGTCTCCCGCATCTTCAGCGGCTTCAGGATGCGGGCGGTCACCTCGTACTGGTACGGGTGCCCGGTGATCTCTTCGATGAGCTTGCCTGCGACGCGGTAGCCGAAGGAGTTGTACTCCTGCTGGGTGCCGGGGCGAAAGCGCGGGCCGGGAGCTGGCCTGCCCTCGGGGCGGAGCGTCTGCTGGATCGCCTCGTCGAAGGTGAGGTAGTCGAGGCGGCGCTCGATCTCCTCGTCCGGGGAGGTGGCCGGGGCGCCCTCTAGGTCATGGGGCAGGCCGCTGGTGTGGTTGAGCAACTGCCGTACGCTGATCGGCTCCTTGAACCGGTCCTCCGGCAGCAGCCCGGGCAGATAGTGCTGGACGCTTTGGTCCAAGTCGATCCGGCCCTCGGCGGACAGCTGGAGCAGAATCACCGCGTCCATGGGCTTGCTGATGCTGCCGATCCGGAAGTGAGCAACGCGGCTGATGCGCTTACCGGTGACGACGTCCCCAGACGTACCCCGCCACGTCTGCCCGTTCTTGTGCACCTCGGCCACGACACCGGAGGCGCCGTCGTCCGGGCGCACGGTGATCGCCTCGCGCAGGGCGGCACGGTCCAGGCCCGTGGCGGGCCCGGCGGTGGCGGCCTGCGCGGGGGCGACGACACCGAACGTCGCGGCGGCGGCCAGGGACAGGGCCAAGGAACGGCGCATGGGAATCTCCACTCGTAATCCGATGATCAAGTCCGAGTCTGTCCGCCTAGCCCGCCCGGTTCTACGGGGATCATCCCGACCCAACCCCGAACTGACCCTGACCCCGCAGCGGGGAAAACCTCCCGTTTCCGTCGATGACGAAACCGGTTCTGTCACGGGCATGGACTGGTGGCAGGCGCTGCCGCAGGGCGGGGTTGGTGATCACGGCTATGAAGGCGGCTCCCGAATTCGCTAACACGGCCTGAGCCTCACCAGGCGCCACAGAGCCACTGACCGACATCTGGCTCCCGAATTCACGTACAGAGCCACGTCGCCGAAAGCGACTCCCGAACGTGGCCGTCTCCGGCGAGGGCCCCTAACGGGTGCGCGCCCACATCGGATCTCCCACGGCGAGGGCGTCCAGCACCTGCTGGTCATGGTGTTCCCTGGGCAGAGCGAGCGGGCGATCGACTACCGGCGCAGTGCCGGGTGACCAGAACCACCGGGTGTAACCCTGTCGCCGGCGAGCCGTTGACAGTGGTCGGCCTCGGGTGATTGGCGCGGCGCCGATGCGCCGCCTGGCCACGACCGAGCCTCGTAAGGCTCCGTCGTCCGCCGCGCCACAACGGAGCGATCGTCCGCCTGGCGTTGCCGTCAGGGGACACAAAAACGCCCCGGAGCGATCTTCGCTTCGGGGCTTCCTTGCTGCTCAAGTGTGGTGGTCAGGGGCAGGGTCGAACTGCCGACCTTCCGCTCTGTCTGTGAGAGCCGAAGCGGCCGCAGGGTGGTGGCCGACGGCGGGCTGATGATCGCCTGATCCTGGCGGCCATCGTGTTCGTGGCCACCACAGGCTGCACGTGGCGGCAGCTACCACCAGGCTTCGGCGCTTCCTGGCAGACGGTGCACCGCCGCTTCACCGACTGGAGCAGAGCCCGGGTGTGGGCCAAGCTGTATCGGGTCATCCTGGATGAGCTTGGTTCCCGCGGCGAGCTGGACTGGTCGCGGTGCGCGATCGACTCGGTCAGTGTCCGGGCGGCCAAAGGGGGGAGCTGACGGGTCCGAATCCTGTCGATCGCGGCAAGAAAGGCTCGAAGATCCACTTGATCACCGAACGGACCGGCCTGCCGATCTCTGTCGCGATCAGCGCGGCCAACACCCATGACAGCCTGGCGTTGGAGCCGCTGGTGCGCAGCATTCCGCCGATCCGTTCGCGCCGTGGGCCAAGGCGTCGCCGGCCGGGCAAACTCCACGGGGACAAAGGCTACGACTACCCCCATCTGCGAGCCTTCCTGCGCGGCCGCGGCATCGTTCCACGTATCGCCCGCCGAGGGATCGAATCGAGCAGCCGCTTGGGTCGACACCGCTGGGTCGTCGAGCGGACCGTCTCCTGGCTGGCCGGCTGTCGCCGCCTGCACCGCCGCCACGAGCGCCGGGCCGACCACTTCGGATCCTTCGTCGCCATCGCCGCAGCCCTCATCTGCTACCGCCGACTCACCAAATGAGACGACGTCTAAGCATTCGATCATGACCGGTGGTCGGCTCGACTGCGTCAGCCCGTGGTCTCGGTGGGCCGGTGCCGACGAAGGAGGTACCGGACCGTCGATCGCCCTCGGCCCCGTTGGTTCGGCAACCATCGCATGGCGATCGTGAGGCCGTCCGGGGCGCCTTTTCTGGGTCGGGTCGACGTCGCCCTGGTGCTCGCGGTAGCAGGCGGACCTCGATCGTCTGACTCTTCGCCCCGGCTTGGCGGCGTGCTCCAGCAACGGTCGGAAGTCGGTGTTACCCCGTACCGAAAATCTGTTGTCGCCGTGGTAGACATTCGTCGCTGTGGGCACTATGGTTTCTGACATCGCAAGGAACGGATCCCCTGGGCAGCAGCAGTTAGCACGAGCACCACGACGAACTGCCCACAGCAGGATGAAGTCGGTAGTTGATTGGCAGAAGGTCGGACGTGACGGGCCAGCGCAGTGGTAAGGGGCCCAGAGCGTGGACGCGCTGCCGAAGGTGGAAGGTTGACGGCAGAAGGTCGGACGTGACGGGCCAGCGCAGTGGTTAGAGGCCCAGAGCGTGGACGCGCTGCCGAAGGTGAAGTTGAACAAGTGGTCCGGAAGAGCAAGATGAAGGGAGTGTTGACGCCATCGGGATCGCCCGTTGTCGGCTGAAGTTTCGCCGCTCGGGTACCGCAGTTCCACAGATAGGAAGGTGGTCTACGGTCACGCATCCGCGATCCGCGCATCACCGCCGCTCAGTACGGCGGTTGCGCAAAACAGTAAGCCGGCCGATGGCCGGTAGATGGTGTTGAACTCTTCGGGGCCCCGGCGCAACAGGCGCCGGGGCCCCTGTGCGCGTGATGAGAAAGGAATGTATGGATCAACGTCGCTCGGCTGCCGAGAGTGACACGCTCACTCGCGGCAGGATTACGGATACGGCCGAACTCACGGCCGACGACCGGTTCGACGATGAGGACTACCCCGCCTACAGCATGGGCACGGCCGCCGAGATGCTCGGCGTCACCCCCACCTTCCTGCGGGCTCTGGGCGCCGCCCACCTGATCGAGCCGAAACGCTCCAGCGGCGGACACCGCCGCTACTCCCGCTACCAGCTTCGCCTGGCCGCACGCGCCCGGGAACTCGTCGACCAGGGCACCCCCGTGGAAGCCGCCTGCCGCATCATCATCTTGGAAGACCAACTCGCCGAAGCGCTGCGCATCAACGCCGCATACGAACGCGAGCGAGCGGCCGGGGACTGACAGAGGACTGACACCGGCGGCCTGGTCTCCGACGCGTGGACCAGGCCACACCGCATCCCGCGCACGCCGAATGCGTCACCCTGCGCGGCGTCCGCCCTGCAGGTCCACCGCCCGCTTCACCCACCGGGCCGGTCACCGTCCAGCGTGTGGTCTCCAGCCGTGGCCATTTCCAGATCGTCGGCCAACGCATCCAGGTCGGCCGGATCCACGCACGCAAGATCCTGGAAGTGACCGTGGACGACACCCACATCACCATCCACGACAACGGCGAACTCATCCGCATCGTCCCCCGGACCACCACCCAGGAGATCACCCGGATTGCCGTACGGCGGGCGCCCTGCTCAAGACCCCGATCCGGAGTTTTCTCCGAGTTGTGCACCAACTTGCTCCGCGCAGCGGGCCACGATCTCGGAACGGGTCTCGCCCGTTTAGCCAGGCTTATCTACTAACTTGCTCCGCAAAGCGGGCCGGGATGATCTTGTCCTTGCCTGGCCGGTGGTGGACAGCGCTGTTGAGCGCCAGGTTCGTGACAGTGGGAACGACAAGTCGGTGACAGTGGCTCGCGTCAAGTTGATGGCAGTGAGGCTTACGCGCTGTGATCTCCCGCGGGAGGTTGTTCGTCGAGCCACGCCAAGTCCGGCGGCGACGGATCCCACGAGTCGCCGTCGACTTCGCTCCCGCCGTACAGCTGCTCCTCGAGGTGCTGACCGTCGTCCAGGCGCGGCCGTCGCCACCACGGTGGTTCGGCGAAGGGCCTGTCGGGATCGATGAGGTGGTCGCCTCGGGTGAGGCGCAGGCTGTACTGGACGTCGGCGGAGGCCTCCGCCTTGGTGGGGACGCCCTTGTCGCGGATGAGCCCGCACAGCCTCAGCTCGCGTTCGAGCCCCAGGTGCTGGGCGCGGAAGGCGGCGTATTCCGGGGAGCGTCCGCACCAGATGACCGACAGCAGCATCGTCGCCTCGGCTTCGGTGAGGGGCTGGTGGTAGTCGGCGACGCTGTGGATGGCTTGCTGCTGAGCGCGACTGAGCAGATCCAGGCGGGGACGCAGGGCGTAGGTCTCGGGCGGGATGCGCTCGATCGTGTACGGCCCGGCGAGTTCGGGGTGCGCGCGGGCGTGGCCGAGGGCGGCGTAGACGCGCTGCAGGTCCCACTGCAGGGCGGTGGCGACGTCGTCGATGAGGAGCGGGACGGCGGCGTGCGCGAGAGCGCCGAGCAGAGCTTGGGCGTCGTCGGCGAGCTCGCCGCTCTGCTGGCGGGGCATATGGGGTTCGAGGTCGCGCGGGTTGTCTAGGACAGAGTCGAGGTCGGCGACGATGTCGGCCGGGTGCATGTCCAGACGGCGGGCCAGCTCGATGACGGTCTTGACGGGGAGCTCGGCAAGGTACTCGAGCTGCATCGTGTGCAGCAGGTGAGGATGGATGCCGAGCAGATCGCCCAGTTCCCAGATGGTGAGCGCACCCGTCTGCAGGCGGACCTGGAACAGGTGGTGGTCCACGACCGTCTCTCCTTCGTCATCGGCTGGCGCCCGGCTCCGGCCCGGGTGCCTGGTTCACCACTCGGGGCCTTGGTAGGTGCTGGGGCGTTCGACGTGCGGCAGGCCGGTCGGGTCGAGCAGGTACACGGTCAGGCAGCGTTCGGTGAGCCAGCCTTGGGTGCGCTGGACCAGGCCGCGGTCGGCGCCGAACTTGCAGTCGCCGGTGTGCAGCCAGGGCGGGGTGGCCAGTTGCAGGGTCTGGCAGGTACGGCGGATGCCCTGGGTCAGGGCGGCGGCCGGGGAGCGGTGCGGTTCGCTCTCGTAAAGGAAGAACGGGTCGTTGTCGCCGGCGCCTTGGAGGCGGCGGTGGGCCAGGTGCGCGGCCAGCAGCCAGCCGGCCGCGGCGGGCAGGTGGACGGTGGTGCCCAGCGACAGCTCGCGCCGGGCGTCGGCCAAGAACCGCGCTCTGACGACGGGCCAGGGGCGGCGGTGCTTGGGGTTGGTCGGGAGCATGTCGTGGTCGTCGATGTGGTCGGGGGTGGTGATGGTGACCGTGTCGGGGTTGATGTCGGCGCAGCGCAAGGTCTCGAAGTAGGTGGGGCCGTGGTTGAGGTGGAGCGACAGCGCGGTCGCCGCGGCCAGCTCCGTGCGGCACATCACCGACAGCCGGTGGGCGATCGGGGCGGTGAGGGTGCCGGGCAGTCGCTGGGCGGGCGCCGGTCCCAGAGCGCTGGGGTCCCAGCGCAGCAGGATGCCGTGGAGGAACAGGGCGGCTTGGACCGCGCGCAGGCGGATGAGGGCGTGCATGGCGTCGTCGGCGGGGCCGAGGATGTGGTCGCGGAGCCAGGCGGCCAGGTGGGCGGTGAACACCGCGTCGGAGACGGCGGCCAGGTCGCGGTGCGTGAGCGTCCAGGAGTCGGTGCGGGCGGCGATGGTGTAGAACTCGGCGGCCACGGGGGTGAAGGTGTGGCCAGGAAGGTGGCGGCGGCAGGCGGCCAGGAAGGCGGTGAAGTCCGCCGAGGGCAGGGCCGGCCAGCCCGGCGTCCGGGGCGTCGCGGTGATGCTACGGCCCGCAAGAGGGCGCGCAGACGCCTGCCCGACGGGATGGCGAGGTGGTGTGTCTTCGGCGGGGTCGAAGCAGTAGCTCAGGTACGACACGTCCCGCGTCTGGACGGCACGGCGGGTGAGGGCGGGCAAGCTGGCCTGAAGGTCGGCGAGGTGGCTGGCGTCGCGGGCGCACAGCAGCCACAAGGTCGCGCCGATCTGTGCCGAAGTAAAGCCGACGCTGGCGCGCTTGACGGCGACCCGCTCACCGGCGCGGTACGCGACTTCCGCCGCCATTTGAAGAACGGCCGACGCGCCCCCAACGCCATCGACACCTACCTGTCGGCCATATGATTTCGTCGATGACGAGTAGCAGCGTTTGACGGTCAGTTTGGACAGCGCTGAGGGGTGACGCGCTGCCGAAATGTCGGTGAGAAGTAGCAGCGGTTGCGGTGCCCGTTACTGATCTTGGGCGGGGGCGTTGCCGAGTCCGGTGAGTCGGCAGAGGGCGGTGAAGCCGTCGGCGCTGCCGGGCCAGTGTCGGTGAACAGCTTCGAGGCCGGCGCGGCGGACCACGCCGCGCAGCACGATGGTGACGATGATGGCGTCGTCGGCGTAGCCGAGGATGGGGATGAAGTCGGGGATCAGGTCGATCGGGAAGGCCAGGTAGGCCAGAAGCAGGCCGAGCCGGATCCGGACCCCGCGGGGCAGGGTGCGGTCGGCGGACAGGCGGCGCAGGAGCCGCAGCAGGTCGGGCAGGATGCGCAATGCCTCGGTCAGCAGCGGCCCCTTCGGGCGGACCACGGCCAAGGCGATGATCAGCACGACCCAGCTGACTGCGATGGCGACGACGCCGCCGATGAGGATGTCCCATCCCATGCAGGCTCCCCTTCTAGTCCTGATCAGCGGCGCGCAGCCGCCGTTTGGCGGGCCAGGCCGGACGGGCCGGTTCCGCGGTGGTGTCGGCGGCCAGGGCGGCCTGCTCGAAGGTGGCCAGCGCGGTCCGGCAGTCTTGCACCGCCGCCCGTGCCGCGTCGCCGCCGGCGGCCTGGAAGTAGTCACGGGCCTCGATCGCGGACAGCCAGCGCGCGAACCGTTCCAGATCAGCTTCGGATTCCTCGACTTCGGCGTAGGTGGCGCGGCCGCGCGCGGTCTCCTGCTGCAGCTCGGCCAGGAACTGCGGAACCCGCTCGAGCACCTCGGCGTACTCGGCGTCGCGCTCGGTGCGTTGCTCGGCCACCAGGGCCTCGATCTCCTGCGGGTCACTCAGCTGCAGACGCAGGGTGCGGGCTTGGCCACCCTGGTCGCGGACCCTGGCAAGGAGGCGGGCCAGCGCTTGGCCCACCGCAGGGCGGTCGGGCAGGATGCAGACCGACTGCTGGACATAGACCGCACCCAGCTTGTGTAGTTGCCGCCAGACGTGCACCCGCAGCGAGGCCACCGCGCCGGTGGAGATGCTGACCAGCACCCAGTCGCGACGCTCTCTTTCGACGTCCATGTAACGAACGTAACATTCAAGCGTAACGCTGCTAACTTCGGCTGATGCGCCGTGGGTTGGTGCTGGTCAAATCGACGGTGCGCTGGCGGGAGCTCTTCCTCGGCGCGTTGACGATGGCCGCTCCTCGGCCCACGTCAAGATCGGAGGCCAGCGCCTTCTCAACCGTGCGGAAGCCGACCCCGTACTTGCGCTGCAAGGCCCTGCTCGCCAGCCCTGCGCGGGAATCGCAGCGGATCGCCGCGTACAACTCGACCTTGGACTTCGGTTGCACAGCGCCCCCTCACCCTGTGGCGCACACTCAGGCTCCCACCGCAAGCCCAAGAGCGCTGTCACTTCTCAGCGACATCACCTTCCACCACAAACGATCGCTGTCGCAGCCGACCGACAAACGCTGTCCGTTGTCAGCTACGGAACCAGCCATACGACTTCTACGCCCGCCGCGGCCTCGGCAAACCCCAAGCCCGCGGTCGCGGGCGGCGCGGTCAGTCAGGCGGCCGCCCGCGCGACGTGGTGCTGATCGAACGGTGCAGTCCGGCCATCTCCCGACAGCGCGTTCACCTAGCTGGCCGGGCTGGTGTGGGCCGCACACCGTTGACTCCGCCCCTTCCCGGCACCCTCACCGCTTTCGGGCGGCAGGATCGCGCCCGGCCTGCCAGCGCGCGAGCGCTTCACCAGAGACCCGGGCGTAGCGGGCCAAGGAGACGACCGAGGTGTGTCCGGAGAACGCGAGCAGCGTGGAGGTGTTGGCGCCGTCCTCGGCCGCGTGGGTCAGCGCCGAGTGCCGCAACTGGTGCAGCGTCCCGCTGAGGGCGGTAGTACCGAGGCAGCGCACCTGACATGCCTGACATGCCTAAAGACCCCTGAATACTGGTGAGGCAAGTACGCGCCAACCCTACTTGCTACACATGACTGACTACTAAGAGTCACACGAGATAACCGTCGCCGCAGGTCACGCTGGGCAACCGCGGCCGTCTGCCGGGGCCGGTTTCGGTCCGGGCGTTCGGGGGTGAGTCCGGCGCTCTGCGGCGCGATAACGCTGCACGGGACGTTTCCGCAGGTCACGTTGCTTCGCCCCGGGGCTCCCGGTTACGCACGTCGCTTTGGGCCGTGTGGCGCGATTCTTACCGGCACCCCAAAATATGGCGGGACGGGGCCAGGGGCCGGATGAGAATGACCATATGCCTTGGTTATCGCGCCACCGCCCAGCTGAACGCGCTCTTCCGCCCGAACCCCCGCGAACGCCCCGCGCCGCCGCCTTGTGGATCTTGCCAGCGGTGCTGCTGGTCGGCGGCACGGTTGCCGCGACCATGTGGTGGCTTCTGACCGGCCTGCCATCGGACCCACCGGGGCAGGCGGGCAGCGCACGCGGGGAAGCCGTGCGCACCGCACTGGCCGCTGGCGCTGGCGTCGGTGCTGCCATCACCCTGGCCCTGGCATTCCGCCGCCAGCGCCATCAGGAGATCACCACCGCTCACACCACCCATGACGCCACCGAACGGCGGGTCACCGACCTGTACACCAAAGCCGCCGAACAACTCGGCCATGACAAGCCCGCCGTCCGTCTGGCAGGCCTGTACGCCCTGGAGCGTCTGGCCCAAGACAACCCCGCCCACCGGCAGACGATCGTCAACGTCATCTGCGCCTACCTACGCATGCCCTTCACCCCGCCCAAAGATCCCGACGCCAGGCGACTAGCTGTATCGACGCCAGGGCCCTGGCTGAGCGCCCCCTCTGCCGATCCTGACTGGGCGCCCGAAGGGGAACGACAGGTCCGACTGACCGCCCAGACCATCCTTGCCGAGCACCTACGCGACGAGCGCCGCCCCGAGCAGCGCGCTGACCTCCCCGCCCCGGCCCGCCTCTGGCCGGGCATGCGCATCGACCTGACCGGCGCCACCCTCATCGACTTCAACCTCAACAACGCCCATCTGGCAGAAGCCCGGTTCAACAGGGCGACCTTCGTCGGGGATGCCTCATTCATCTCGGCGGTCTTCACCAGGCAGGCTGTTTTCGAGGAAACGACGTTCACCGGGGAGGCGTCGTTCTACGGGGCGAGCTTCACCGAGGGGGCCTGGTTCCACACAGCAGCGTTCATCAGGGACGCCGACTTCGAGGAGGCGACCTTCACCGAGGAGGCGTTGTTCTATGGGGCGAGCTTCACAGGGAACGCCCGGTTCAACGAGGCGACCTTCGCGGACTACGCTCTGTTCGTCAGGGTGGCCTTCGCCGCAGACGCCCAGTTCGAGGACGCGGCCTTCACCGAGTTCGCCCGGTTCGATGAGGCGACCTTCGCCGCCGACTCCGTGTTCAACGGGGTGGTCATCACCCAGTTCACCGGATCCAGGATGGACAAGGCCGAGTGGACTGAAATCGCTGACGATCCGAATCATGTGTGGCCATCGGGCTGGCAGATGGAGCCCGGCCCTGACGGCAGCAGCGTCTTGACCCGCCCTGAACGGGCTGAGCACAAGGAGACAAGCGAGGCGCCGCTACCGCACCACCCATCACCCCCAAGGAGCCAATCGGCAGGGCAAGACAGCTCCGCTCATGAAGAGGAATCGGCGTGATGGTCCTGGGAGATCGCTGCGTGGTGCCGTCACGAACCGCCTTGACGTCGCCGGTGGTTCAGCCGGACGTAACTACGCGATCCCGTCACTGGGCACCCCGTCACGGAACGCTACTGACACTTCTTGTCGCGCGCACAGTCAGAATCCTGTCGCTCAACAAGAGATGCGGCGTGGACGACCTGACCCCGATGTTGGGCGTCACGAGATGTCAGTGAGAAACGACAGCAGATGACAGTCCAGGCGTCATGAAGTGTCAGTGGAAGGCATCACAGTGCGTGACGCTGCTGAGGCGCTGCGGCCCGGCCATCGGGCAGGGGCCAGCCCGAGCTGAGCTTCGATCAGGTCGCAGACATCGCGCATCCGATAGAAGTTGTTGCGCAGGTTCGGGCGGCGGCCGTCCTGGCGGGCGAGGGTGGCCACAAGGTGGATGTGGTCGCGGGCGTGCCGAAGAGCGATCCATCGACAGGCGAACAGGTCGCCGAGCGGGGCGATGCCCGCAGCGTCCAGAAGGCGGGCGGCGACCTGCGCCCAGGTGGTGTCGGTGAGGACGCGATCGTGGCGGGCGGTTAGGACGGTGCGAGGCGTTCGCGGTCGGTGGCGGGGAGCAGGATCAGCGCGTGGCGGGCGGTGGTGGTGACGGTGTGGGCGGCGTAGGCGCGGGGAGTCATCCCGGCGCGGGCGGCGCGCCATTTTAAGGTGCCGTCGATCATCGAAAAGGCGGCCTGTGCGACTGCGACCGCTCGTTGTCGGGGCGCGGCCGGCGCCACCATGGCGGCTCGGCGAACGGGCTCCAGGACGACCTACGCGCGGCTGTCCTCCTTGGCGTCGGCGTCCACACGGCCGCCGTCGTCCGTGATCTTGAGCCTCCGTACGGCGGGAGCCAGCACGAAGGGTAGATGGGCCGCCGCGGTGCCGAGACAGGCGATCCACAGGAGCTGGTGAACGGTGACGGCCTCGCCCAGCAGCCCGCCGACGACACCGCCGAGCGGCAGCGAACCCCACATGAGGAAACGGAGGCTGGCGTTCATCCTGCCGCGCAGGGCCTCGGGGCAGATCGCCTGGCGGTAACTGCCCTGGGCGACGTTGAGCATGACCGCGACCAGGAAGAGGAGCGCCATGCCGATCGGGTACAGGGCGAGCCGCCAGCCGGGTCCCGTGAAGGCGACGAGCACGAGGGGCGGCAGCATGAGGACGGCTGCGCCGTACATCGTGGGGCCGTGACCGAAGCGGGCGATCACGCGTGGCGCGAGGAGTGCGCCGAGCAGGCCGCCTGCCCCCGCGCCCGAGATCATCAGGCCGTAGGCCGTCGCGCTCACGCCCAGCTCGTCGACCAGGTACAACGGCTGGACGATGGCCCAGATGCCGTTGATGAACATGTTCATGGCGCCGACGAGGCCGATCAGGCGCAGGATGGGGTGGCCGAGTACGTAGCGCAGGCCCTCCATCAGGCTCACGCGCCCCCCGGAGGGGGTCTCCTTGGCCTTGACGGTCGCCAGCAGGGTGGCGGAGATCATGTAGCTGACCGCGTCGGCCACGATGGCGATGGGCGCCGTGAGCGCCTGTACGAGCCAGCCGCCGAGCCCCGGGCCGATGAGCACGGAGAGGCTGCGCACGGACTCCAGGGTTCCCATGCCCTTGGGCAGTTGCTCCTTGGTCACGATGGAGGGCAGGAAGCTCAGGTGGGCGACGTCGAAGAAAGCCGTGCCGATGCTGACGATCACGGCGACCGCGTAGAGCTGTGCCAGCGTGAGCGCGTCGAACAGCGCGGCGATCGGGATGGAGGCCAGGGCGACCGCGCGCAGGACGTCGGCCGTTACCAGGATGGGCTTCCTGCGTAACCGGTCGACCCACACGCCGGCGGGCAGCCCGAAGAGGAGGAAGCCGATCATCTCGGCGGCGCTGAGCAGGCCGAGCTCGAACGGGCCCGCGTCGAGCACCAGCAGCGCGACCAGCGGGAGGGCCACGCGCGTGACCTGGGTGCCGAATTGGCTGAAGCCGTCGGCGGTGACGTAACGACGGAAGGCGGGGGTCATCTGATCTACCCTAGGGGTGTGTTTGCCCCATTTCGGTGAGGGTTCGCGCAACCGAGCGTGCCTGAGGACGCCGTACGGTTCGCCATCGAGATCCCTTCCGCCACCACCGATCCGGTGTGTGGCCAGGCCAGGCCGAAGAAGTCGCCGGAGACCGTACACGTGCGCCCTCCCCCTGGATCACGGCGGCGACTGGCACCAATGCCCCAGAGGAAACGGCTGGAGAACGCAGGCGCTTAGCTACGTACCGTTACTGACACAACTTGTCGCCGCCTTCTGTCACCATCTCGACGCTCAACAAGCGCACGCTGACCAGGCGCAACGTGGAAAGCGTGGACGAGGCCGAGCGGAAGCGCCACCTCACCGAGGTCACCGCCAACGCCGCCGAGCTGCTGGCGCACGCGCGCCGCGATCGCGTTCGACGTGCGCGGGCCGGTGAGGATGTCGCGTGGCTGGATGAGGTGGTCCGGGCGCTGGAACCGCTGGGCGACCTGGCGACCTTCGGGGCCATCCTCGCGGTCGTCGACCGCCACGGCGCCGGGCCGTATCCGGCGGAGGAACTGGCCGCCATCGCTGGCGCGGACGTCGACAGCGTCAGGCGGGTCCTGGCGCAGATGACCGCCGAAGGGCTCGCCGTCCCGGCAGAACGGCCGCCGGACGCACCACCGTCTGATCGCTGACCACCCCGACGCACCGCGACCCCCTGAGGGATCAGGGGCCCTGATGCCTATCTTGCTCCGCTGACTGCAGTGGGTTCAGCGTGAATGAAGGTCTTCACGACGGAACCCACTGGACTTCGGAAGCTCAAAGTCAGGATTGGGTGGAGTTCAGCTCAACACGCCTGAGTTGAGGAACGAATTCTGGGTCCACCTGACGAAGTCCGCTGACCCTACCGGGGTGAAGCGGATTCATGTCCGGTGAGAACTGGCCCCACCCCGGGGGCGCCTAATTTGAAGCATGAGTTTTGGTACCAACCTCAGCGCGGTCTGGTACCGGGCCCGAAGCTCCAGTCGCCTTGATCACGAACGACGTTTGGTATCACACTGTCGATGAGCTGGACTGCGTCAGCCTGCCAGTCGGGCGAGGGCCAGTGCGTGTGCCTGGTCGAGGGATTCCGCAGCAGCGCAAAGGACGTCCGGCTGCACACCGATGCCCTCCCAGTTCGTGCCGGAGACGGGGTTGATGGCGCGGCCGGTGGGGACGGTGGCTTCCAGGTGTGGGTGCACGGTCCAGCCCTTGCACGGGTGTGCGCCGCCGCGGGTGGGCTCGCCGACGACAACAGCGCGGCCGAGCTGCTGCAGGTCGTAGGCCAGTTCCTCAGCGGCGGAGAAGGTGCTGTCACTGGACAACACGTACAACGGTTTGCTGCCGCCGAAACGCGCGCCGGGAACGTGCGGCAGGCTCCAGGACTGCTCGCTGCGCTCGCCGCGGCGCCAGTACATGGTGTTGAGGTGGGTGCGCTCGTCCAGGAGGTAGCTGCAGACGAAGGCGACGGTGTCCGGGTCGCCGCCCCGGTTGTTGCGAAGGTCCACGATCAGGGCCTGGGCGCGGGAGGCCAGGGTGAGCGCGGCGCTCAGCGGTTCGGCGGCCCACCCCAGCGGAAACAGCATCGGCGCCAGCTCCACCACGGCGACCCCCCCGTCGAGCAACTCCAGCCGGGGCGCACCGCCCAGCGAGGTGTCGAAGTCCCGGCGGATGGACTCCAGGGTCGCCGCACCCTGCTCGGGGGACACCGGGTCGGCGTGGTGCTTCAGTCTCAGGTGTTTGTCGTCGTTGACGGACTGCAGGTCCGCGGTGACCAGACGGGCGAGTTCCTCGGCACCGTCGACGTCATAAGCGCCCTCGGCGAGGCGTCGTCGTAGCAGGTCGGCGAGCTGCTCGGCTATCTCAGGGAAAACGTAGTGCTCGGTCAGCAGTCGGGCTGTCTCGTCGATGACAGGAGCGGGCTGAAGGTTCGTCAGAGTTGTCATGGCAGGGGAGTAGAGCACTGCCCTTACGAAACGTCAAAAGACTGATTGTGCGGCCTCGATAGGTCGCTCCAGCAGACTTCGGGCAATGTCCGCGTACTCGATGGCGGTCTGCGAACTGAGATTGAAGACCAGCTCCAGGTGCAACGGGTCCACGTTGACCACGAGTGCTTCCTGGAGGACGCGGTCACCTCGGATCTGCTCAAGCTGGACGCCGAGAAGCAGTAGACGCCAGGTCAGGTAGTAGTCGCTGACGGGCTCGGTGCTGGCAGCGGACTTCCACGAGATCAGGACATGGCGGTTGGGCGTATGCGGCCACTTGCGATGGCGATCATGCAACCAGTCGACGAGGGCGCGGTGCGCGAACTCGGATAGCTTCTGCTGATGGCCACGGAGCCGGATCAGCCGCCTGGGCAGGTCGATGTCGTCAAGAGTCAGGTGGCGAATGGCGCTCGCGCGCATGGCGTAGACGGCGGCCAAGGCGACGACTAAGCGCTGTTCTGGCGTCACCCCTGTCCTTTTCACTTCGGCGATCTCCGCGTCCGTCATGGGCTGCAACACGCGCCCTGGCGCCCGGCCGACGCTCAAGCGGCGGGTCGGGTCTGCGAAGATCAGGCGGTGGCGCTTGGCGAACTGAAACAGTGACCGCAATGCGGTGAAGGTGCCAGCGCGCTGGTGGCCGCTTAACGCGTCCAACACCTGGGAGACGTCGTTCTCGGTGATCTCACGCAGCTGGTTTCGGGTTTCCGACCAAGCCAGGAGGTGTGGTCGGACTCGTCCGAAGTAGGCATAGAGCGTTGACTCCGATCGAGCCTTGGTGCGCGCACTGCCCTCCAGCAGGACGATCAGCCAGGTACGGACGTCGGCGCGAAAGCCCTTCGGAAGCAGGCCGCTTTGGCGTTCGACCCACAGCCGCATCGTGGACACGGTGTCGTCGAGGAAGAGGCCCGCCTCGTCGAGGACCATGCGCGCCAGCCGGGCGCCGCTCGAACCACCGAGTTCAGTGTTCAGCTGACTACGGCGGACCGGCTGTCCATCCGGGTGCCCATCGAAGATGCGGACCAGGCCAGCCAGCGCCGGCCGGAGAGTTCGGGCGCTCCAGCTCGCTGCCTCGGCGGACTCGGCCACCCTCTGCAGCACGGCGCGGTGAGTGAACGAAATGGTCACGTCACCGATCACGTCGTCGAGGCGAACCGCTGATGCGGGCTGCCGACTGGTCCTTGCTGGCCGACACCCTTCGCAGTTCAGCCGGGGCCGCCCACCGCGACGCACGGAGACATCGTGGTCCACGACGCCCCCGCATGTCCGGCATGGTTCGCTGGCCTGTTGGCCAGGAAGAGTACGCCGCTTCTCGGTTCGCGATGGCCGACAAGAACGGCAATACAGGCGCGGTCGTCCGCCGCGGCGGCTCGTGCTGGACTCGATCGGGCCTCCGCACCCCGGGCATAGCCCGCCGGCTGGCTCCTCCTTCACCGTGGCGGAAGCGACCGACCCGTCTGCGCCCTCGGCTTCACCATCCGGGTCGAGTCCACGAAGGCGCCGTCCTGGCCGACGACGCTGCGTTCCTCCGACCTCGATGGGGGTGCCGGCACAGCCTCAGGTTCAGCAGTGATCAGCTCGCTGATGTCACAACCGAGTACCGCGCAGAACGCGTCCAGTTCTTCTGGACGCAGCACGTTGGGCCGACCCGACCACAGCCCAGACATCTTTCCGACGCTCATCTCCACGCCGCGCTCGGCGAGCATGCGTCGCAGCTCGCTGGCCTTCCAAATGCCCCGGTTTGCCGCCGCCAAGCGCAAGTTCCACTTCATCGAATCAGCCCTTCCCACCGCTGGGCGGCGCGTTCCTGCCCGCGCATGATCGCATCCTCGACGCGGGTTCCGTGCACGTGGATGTAGCGCATCGTCGTAGAGATCCATGAATGTCCAAGGAGCTCCTGGACTGCGAAACGAAGTAGCTCGCACGTCCACCGCGCTCCTCCGCGTGGCACAGCTCGGGCGAGCCTTCGGCATCTACCTGTTCTGCTGCGGCCAGCGCATCGGCTCCGACCTCGGACCTGGCGTGACGGCGCTGCGCGCTCAGTGCTCCGGACGGATCTGCCACCGCGTCAACGACCCCGAGACCGCCACCATGGCCCTCGGCGACCTTGACCCCGCCGCGCTCGCCTCCGCTCGCGCCATCCCCTCCGAGACGCCCGGCGTCGCGATCGTCGCCGGCCAGGACGGCCACTGGTACCGCGCCCGATCCTTCTACGTCTCCTCGGAAGCCGCCGAGAACGCTGCCCGTACCTGGGCACACCGCTCCCCGGCCTGGTCGCAGATCACGGGCGCCAACCTGACCGAACTCCTCCAGGCCATCCCCGAGCCGAGGAAGGGCTGACCGCTATGCGACGCCTCGCCTACTGGCTGCTCGACTCCGGCCCCGTCGTCGTCCTGGCCGTCATCGCGGGTGCGGGTTCCTTCACCCACATCCGCGACACCGCCAGCGAACACGGCCAGACCGGCTGGATGGCCTGGGCCGTCGCCGTATGCATCGACCTCACCTGCGTCATGGCCGCCCGCGAACGCCAGCGCGACAAGCGGACCGGTCGAGTACGGCAGGGCCGCATGTCCTGGCCGACCCTCGTCCTCATCGGCAGCATCGTCCTGTCCCTGGCCGCCAACCTCGCCCAAGCCGACCCGACCCTCTGGGGCTGGCTCACCGCCGCCACACCCGCCGGCGCTTTCCTCGTCGCGGTCTCAATGCTCGAACGCCGCTCATCACCTCCGGGTGCCGAAGACGTCTCGGAGACGTCCCCGGACCCGATCAGGACGTCTGACGCCAACTCCACCGAGTCCCTGACCGTCCCGAGCCGTCCCCAACTCGTCCTGGCCCGCGACGGCGGCCCTGCTCCCGCCCTCGTCGACTTTCAGCGCCGTGCCGCGATCAAGATCTTTTGCCACAGGCCAAGGAAGTAACCACACGAGGATCAGCCTGCCACGGTCGCCGAGCAGCGGAGGCGGCGCGCTGTTGCTGTCAGCGTTGCTGTCACAGACACAAAAACGCCCCGGAGCGATTATCGCTTCGGGGCTTCTTTGCAGCTCAGGAATGGTGGTCAGGGGCAGGGTCGAACTGCCGACCTTCCGCTTTTCAGGCGGACGCTCGTACCAACTGAGCTACCTGACCCAGAGCGGTCCTGACGGGACTTGAACCCGCGACCTCCACCTTGACAGGGTGGCGAGCACTCCAAACTGCTCTACAGGACCTTGCTTCGTTCCGGCCTTTCGGCCGGAGCGCCTCGCTTAGCTTACCAGTCTTTCGGAGGTCTTCGACCTTCCGTTCGTCCGGTGTAGCCGTGCCCCCAACGGGATTCGAACCCGTGCCGCCGCCTTGAAAGGGCGGTGTCCTAGGCCGCTAGACGATGGGGGCTCGGGACTTTCGTCCCGTTCCTGACGTCTTCCGTTGGAGACCTCTGAAGCATAGGGGACGATTGCCCCTAGTGCCAAAGCGGCTATCCGCGGGAAGCGCCGCTGACAGTTCCCGTTGGCGACGGGGCTGTCGTTGGCTCTGGGGAAATCATACGTCGAGGGTCCGGCTCGACGTGACGTTGGATGTACACCGACTGCTCTCCGAGACCGCCGAGCGTGATGTCGTCCCAGGCCTGGAGCCTGTGAGTGGCTCTGTCGAAGTACAGAACGGACGCCTGGACGGGTGTCGGCTCGGCGTGTTCGAGGGCGCGCAGGCCCGCGCCACCGGTCGAACCCTGGACGAGGATGCGGGTCCCCGTCGGCAGGAGCGTGGTCGATCGGCGGTGGGAGTGGCCGGCCAGGACCATGGGGGCGGCTCCGGAAAATCCCTTGGCCGCGTCGGGGTCGTGGATGGCGACGAGGTCGATGGGCGAGGGCCGCGGCAGCCGGACGGCATGCTGGCGGCCGAACTCGAGCATGTGGGCGGGATCGTTGTCGGCCGCCATCGACTTGTCGGGAGTGAAGCGGGGGTCGCCGAGACCGTAGACGCGCAGCCCGGCCACCGTGGCGGATTTGTCGTCGAGGACGATCGCGTTCTTCTGCGCGGCGACCGCCCGTTCGGTGATCTTGGAGTCGTGGTTGCCTCTGACGAAGACGTACGGCACGCCGAGCTTGCCGATCTCGTCCATGAAGGCGTTCTCCGCCTTGGTGCCGTGGTCGGAGATGTCGCCCGTGTCCACGATGGCGTCGACCATGAACTGCTCCTTGAGCGAGCGGACGACGTTCCACGCGATCGGGTTGATATGGATGTCCGAGATGTGCAGGACCTTGATGGAGGCAGGCGCGGGGTCGTAGGTGGGCAGCGCGGAGACCGTGTCGTACAGCTTGGAGACGTTGGTGACGAGTTTGGTGAGTTGCTGGCGGTACGACTCGAACTTGGTCACGATCGACTGCGCGCTGCCGACGAGTGACGGCGCGGCGGCGATCAGCCCCGAGTAGCGGGGCTCGACGAGGGAGCTCGGACGGAAGGTGACGGCGGCGGCGGCGCCGGTGCCCGCGAGGGCGACGGCGGCGGCCAGCAGGCTGTAGAGGGCGACCTTGGGCCTGCGGAAGACGACGAATCCGGCGAGGAGGGCGCCCGCGGCGGCGCAGAGCAGCGAGCGGATCACCAGCGCCTGGACGCCGTTTCTCAGGTCGTCCTCGATGATCTCGGGTAGCCGTGAGGCGAGCCGCGGGTCGTCGATGAGGGCTTTGGCCTTGTCCTGGTCGATGTTCTCGAGCGTGATGCGCAGGCGGAGCGGGGCGTCGTGGCTGCGGAACCTCAGAGTGCCGAGCGGGTGGGCGTCGACCACCGTCTCGCCGGTCCACGCGGGCCTGAGGGACATCCCCGTCTCGACAGGGCCGACCTGCGCGCGGACGGTCCCGCTGAGGATGATGCCGAGCCACGCGCCGACCGCGGCCACGAGAAGCACCGCGGCGACCTTGGCGGCCCGCGACCGTATGACTGTTCTGATGAAGTTCATACGCCTTCTTGCCTACCTGACGAACGGGGCAGAATGGCAACCGTGATGGAGGTCTCCCGGGAGAAGTTCGAGGAACTCGTGGCCGAGGCATTGGACACGATCCCTCCTGAGCTGACCAGCGTGATGGACAACGTCGTGGTGGTGGTCGTCGACGACCCGCCGGAGCGCGGCCTGCTCGGGCTGTACACCGGTGTTCCCCTCACCCAGCGCGGCGACTGGTACTCAGCGGTTCTGCCCGACCGCATCGAGATCTACCGCAACCCGATATGCCAGATGTGCGATACCGAGGAGCAGGTCGTGAAAGAAGTGCAGATCACGGTCGTCCACGAGATCGCGCACCATTTCGGGATCGATGACGACCGACTCCACCAACTCGGTTGGTAATTCCGCGCTGACGATTACAGTTTGCAAGAGCTTGGCTGCTTTCGGTTGCGCTCAAGGTTCCCCCCCGGCACCTTAGGTGACATAGCGAACACTCTGAGTCAGGTTCAGCGGGGACCTATGGGGGCTGGGCTTCCGGGGAGGCACAGGCGCGCCTCCGAACGACAGGCCACGTACGGCGAGGTCCTCGCCATACGCGAATTCCGTGCGCTCTGGTACGGCCAGGGCCTCTCCCTGCTCGGCGACCAGCTCGCGCAGGTGGCGCTCGCCGTGCTCGTGTTCAACAGGACGCAGTCGGCCATGGCCACGGCGGCCGTCTACGCGCTGACCTACCTGCCGTCGATCGTCGGCGGGCCGCTGCTCGCGGGCCTGGCCGACCGCTTCGCGCGCCGCCGCGTCATGATCGTGTGCGACCTCGTCCGCGCGCTGCTCGTGGCCGCCATGGCCGTACCCGGCATGCCGTTCGCCGCGCTGTGCGTGCTGGTGTTCTTCGTCGTGCTGCTCAGCGCGCCGTTCTCGGCGGCCAGGGCGGCGCTGCTGCCCGAGATCCTCGAAGGCGACCGCTACGTCGCGGGCTCGGCGTTGCAGAACATCACCAACCAGGCCGTCCAGATGCTCGGCTTCGCCGCGGGCGGCGCGATGATCGCCTTCCTCGGGCCCTACAGGGCGCTGGCGCTGGACGCGGCCACCTTCCTCGCCTCCGCGCTGATCCTCGTCTCGGGGGTACGGCGGAGGCCTGCCGCCGGCCGTACGGACGGATCGAAGCCGTCGATGTGGCACATGACGCGCGCCGGCGTCGTGCTGGTCTTCGGCGACAGGAAGCTGCGCACGCTCGTCATGTTCGCGTGGCTGTGCGGGTTCTACGTGCTGCCCGAGGGCATCGCGGTGCCGTACGCGGTCGAGCTGGCGAAGGGAACGACGTTGCCGGTGCCGGTGATCACCGGCCTGCTGATGGCGGCGATGCCGACGGGGACGGTGCTGGGGGCGTTCCTTTTCAGCAGGTTCGTCTCACCGTCGGGGCGGCTGCGGGCCATGGGGTGGCTGTCGATGCTCACATGTGCGCCGCTGATCGTGTGCGCGATGCGGCCCTCGCTGGCGATCGTGCTCGGCCTGTGGGTTCTGTCCGGGATCGGGGGCGCCTACCAGCTCGCGGCCAATGCCGCCTTCGTCCAGTGCGTCCCCGCTGAACGGCGCGGCCAGGCGTTCGGACTGGTGCAGTCAGGCCTGATGGCGGCGCAGGGCATCGGCATCCTGATCGGCGGACTGGCCGCCGAGAGACTCGGTCCCGAGCCCGTCGTCGCCCTCGCCGGGATCAGCGGGGTAACGGTCGCGGCCGTGCTGGCCATGATGTGGACCGAGTCTCGCGGCGACATCGTCGCCAGGGTGCGCGCTCAGGCCGCCGCCTGAGCCCGCCCGCATGGTCACGCCTGCGGCTTCTGGTCACCGGGAACGGTGGGCTCCTGGTGCTGCCAACCCGCGGCGGGGCTGTAGTCGGGGGTCTCCTGGTGCCAGGTGTCCTTGGCCTGCTTGTTGTTGATCAGGTCCTGGACGATCGAGGTGTTCTTGCCCTCCTCGGGCATGAGCAGCCAGCCGATCGCGTAGACGCCGATGCCGACGCCACCGAACACCGTCGCGATCGCCAGGCCGATCCTGACCAGGTTGGCGTCGATGCCGATGTAGTCGCCGATGCCGGAGCAGACGCCCGCGATGATCCTGCCCTGGCGGGTCCTGCGCAACTGCTTGATGTTCGATTCGCTCATGCCTCAAGACTGCCCTCGGGCGCGGCGTTTCCACATCGGGATTGCCCCTGGTAGAACCCTGGGGTATGGACGACTTGCTGCGGGTCGACGACAAGCTCACCGGCGACCAGAAACTGATCAGGGACACGGTCAGATCGTTCGTCGGCGACCGCGTCCTGCCGTACGTGGGCGACTGGTTCGAAGAGGCCGTCTTCCCTGCTCGCGAGCTCGCGCCCGCCCTCGGCGAGCTCGGGCTGCTCGGCATGCACCTCGAGGGGTACGGCTGCGCGGGCACCGACGCGACCTCGTACGGCGTGGCCTGCCGCGAGCTCGAAGCGGGCGATTCGGGGCTGCGTTCCTTCGTGTCGGTTCAGGGCTCCCTGGCCATGTTCCCCATCTGGAAGTACGGGTCGGAGGAGCAGAAGGAGCAATGGTTGCCCCTGATGGCCTCAGGGTCGGCCATCGGGTGCTTCGGCCTCACCGAGCCCGACCACGGCTCCGACCCCTCCTCCATGCGCACCTCCGCCAAGCGCGACGGCTCGGACTGGATCCTGAACGGATCCAAGATGTGGATCACCAACGGCTCGATCGCGGACGTCGCCGTGGTCTGGGCCCAGACCGACGACGGCATCCGCGGCTTCGTCGTCCCGACCGACACTCCCGGGTTCTCCGCTCCCCTGATCCACAAGAAGATGTCGCTCCGGGCGTCGGTGACATCCTCGCTGTACTTCGACGACGTACGCCTGCCGGCCTCCGCCGTACTGCCCGAGGTGGTCGGCCTGCGCGGGCCCCTCTCCTGCCTGTCCGAGGCCCGCTTCGGCATCCTCTGGGGCGTCGTCGGCGCCGCCCGCGCCTGCCTGGAATCGGCGATCGGCTACTCCCAGACCCGCGTCCAGTTCGACCGGCCCATCGGCGGATTCCAGCTGACGCAGGAGAAGCTTGCGTGGATGTACGTCGGGCTGGCACAGTCGTCGCTGACCGCTTTCCACCTGGGAGCCCTGAAGGACGCGGGGGAACTCACGCCCCGGCAGATCAGCTTCGGGAAGCTCTCCAACGTGCGAGCCGCGCTGGACATCGCCCGGCAGGCCCGCTCGATCCTGGGTGGAAACGGGATCACACTGGAGTACCCGGTGATCCGGCACATGACGAACCTGGAGAGCGTCCTGACGTACGAGGGAACCGAGGAGATACATACGCTGGTGCTGGGAGAGGCGCTGACGGGACTGTCGGCGTACAGGTGAGGTGCCTGACGTCGCGCTGGGGGCGATACTCTCTGTACCCTGCATCTTGCGAGGGGCGTTAGCTCAATTGGCAGAGCTGCGGACTTTTAATCCGTAGGTTCCGGGTTCGAGCCCCGGGCGCCCTACCTCACATGACCTGGGCGGACTCCCCTTTTCTTGATCGGGGAATCCGCCCAGGGTTGCACTATGGGTTGCAATCACGTCTCCCAGAGGGCGCGACCCATCCGCGCCGCCGCCTCCGTCGCGAGGGTCTTGGTGATGTGCGTGTAGCGCTTCGTCGTGGTCAGTTGCGAGTGGCCGAGGATGGCCTGCACGACCCGGAGATCCTGTGGGTGCCGGAAATAGTGCCACTCTAAGCGACCTGCGCATACTCATGGATCAGACCACCGAGGCGGTCTCTGCGAACCAGCCGAGGGTGGCCCGTCGGCGGGGTCGGATCGGGCCGCCCGTTCGGCGATGTCTGGTTCAGGGCCCGGTGAGGTCGATGGCGGTTGTAGTGATCGGCGTACTCCGCCAGGACGTGGCGCAGATGCCGCTCACCGGTGATCAGCATCCGGTCTAGGCATTCGCGGCGTACGCTGCCGATCCACCGCTCGGCAATTGCGTTGGCCCGCGGCGCTCGCACCGGCGTCATGATGGCCTTCACCCCGATCGAGGGGAACACGGCATCGAACAACGCGGTGAACTTCGCGTCCCGATCCCGGATCAGAAACCGCGCACCACCGGCGCTTTCCTGGAGATCTATGAGCAGGTTGCGGGCCTGCTGCACGACCCACGCACCGGTCGGATTCGCCGCCGACCAGATGCACCCGGCGACTGCCGTGCTCGATGAAGAACAGCACGTATAAGCGGCGCAGGAATATGGTGTCAACGTGGAAGAAGTCCACGGCCAGAATCGTCTTGGCCTGGGCGGCAAGGAACTCGCGCCATGTCGGCCCCGCGCGCTTCGGAGACGGCTCCATCCCTGCGGCCTTGAGGATCGCCCACACTGTCGATGGGGCGACCGCGTAGCCCAGGCCGACCAGTTCACCGTGAATGCGCCGATATCCCCAGGTCACATTCTCCCGAGCCAATCGCACCACCAGCCGCTGGAGGGTCATGCCCGTTCGCGGCCTGCCTGGGCGGCGGCGCGGAAACGTCCAGCGGCGCTTGACCAGATCGGCGTGCCAGCGCAGGAGCGTGCGCGGGGAGACGATCAACCGCAGTCGGCTACGTCACCCCCTCGGCAGCGCCCTCGTCAAGGCCGACAGGATCGCCCGGTCCGCCCACGACAGCCGAGGCCGCTTCACCTGCCGCTCAAGGACAGCCACCTGGTGGCGTAGCACCAAGATCTCGGCATCCTTGGCTCCAGCAGACCTGCCGAGCAGAACGAGCCAGCCACACAGCCGAGCAAAGATCAGATAGAGCAAACGGAAGGCCACGGCGATCAAGCATGCCGGGCAGGGATCGACAGCACCTCGTATACCGCCGCTGTCCGAGGGACGCATGCCAGGTCGGAGCAGGTGACACAGTTCTCGGCACCCACAGTGTTTTCGATGGGTTCACTGGTCGGAGTCTAGATTTTTGCGCCTCGCCCTGATCTGCAGGCCCGCCGCAGGGCAGGACGATGTTGCCGTGCCTGTCATGATCCTTGGCTCGCTCGGGTTTACCTTCCGAAACCCGCGGGAGGCGTCTTCTCGCGCCGGGCCGGTCGGCGTCACTACGGCCATCGCCCATGTCCATGTCGGCGACCTCGGCCCGCCCGGGAATCAGCCGGAAGACCTGGTTGAGACCGGTGCGGCGCAGCGTCCGCGCGTAGCGGCCCTGTGCCCCGGCCAGCACCAGGTCGCCGCCGAGGTGCCCGCGCCCGCTCACGCGCGCCGATCAGCGCGCCTATGCCAAGCCGCAGAACGCCAGCCGGGACAGAGCCGCCACCGCCGCGGCGGGCCGGTCGGCCAGGACGCGGTCCACCTCGCGCGCGAAGCCGGCGACTGTCGCCGCGTCCAGCTCGCCCCGCAGAGCGATCACCGGGCACACCGCGCCATGCCACACCACGATCGCCAGATCATCCCCCACCTCTGCCTCTGACGGTGCCCTGGACCCTGGCCGTGGATCTGGACCTGGCTGTGCTCGCCCATCGCCCTCACCTCACTGCCTGGGGATCTGCCCGCCCTCGCGTCGATCATGTCGGGGCGAGGGCTGGTTGTTGCCCTTCGCGGGCAGAAAACCTGTTGTCGTCATGGTAGACATTCTCGCCGGGTGGGGATAATGTCTCTGACATCGCAAGGGATGGATCCACGAGGGCAGCGCAGGACGAGCACCATGACGAACTGCCCGGACGGACGTGGACAGCAGTACGGAGCGGAAAGGCAGGAGGCAGAAGGTCGGACTGTCGCGGCCAGTGCAGTGGAAGAGGGCCGGGGCGGTGGACGCGCTGCCGTTGCACGGAGTCGACGCACGCTGTCGACGTAGGGATAACCGGAAAGGAGTGTTGAACGCCATCAGGATCGCCCGTCGCCGGCTAGATGTCATCGCCGCACGGGTACCGCAGCTCCACGAACAGGACGGTGGTCTACGGTCACGCTTACGCGATCCCCGCACCCCGCCCCAGCAGGCGGGCATATGCGGAAGAAGTGACCGGCCGGATGGCCGGTCGATGGTGTTAAACCTCATTCGGGCCCCGGCGCATCCATGCGCCGGGGCCCCTGTCCGCATTCGGGAAGGTTGAATGGATCAAACACACCAGGTGTCGCACTCCAGGCGAGACCCGCACCACCGCACCAACGACACGGCAGCTGGCACGAGGGCCGGCACGGAGGCTGACAAGCCGGCCGCCGCCTCCGGCAGTCCCGAGCAACGGCTCGATGACGAGGACTACCCGGCCTACAGCATGGGTCGGGCCGCCGACATCCTCGGCGTCAGCCCAGCGTTTCTGCGCAGTCTCGGCGCCGCCAAACTGATCGAGCCGCTGCGCTCGGAGGGCGGCCACCGCCGCTTCTCCCGCTACCAGCTCCGCCTGGCCGCTCGCGCCCGCGAACTCGTCGATGCTGGCACCGCCCTGGAGGCGGCCTGCCGCATCATCATCTTGGAAGACCAGCTCGCCGAGGCTCTACGCATCAACGAAGAACTGCGTCAACGCGACTGACCGCTGGATTCCGGCCCCAGCAGAGCCGGGGTCGCAGGACCCACCGCACAGCAAAGACGCCAGGCAGCGCCGCGACAGTGCGCACCTGGCGCTCTTGCCGTTGCCCGCTCCCGCGCGGAAGACAAGATCGGGGGCCTCGCCGACCGGCTGACCGACTACGCCGACAACGGCGGGAAGAGCCTCATCGGCGCGGTGACCGGCTCGGACGAGCCCGGCAGCGTGCTGAGCGGAGCCCTCAAAGGAGGACGGAAAAAGCTGCGGGGGAAGGTCACCAGCGGGAAGCGTGGCAAGGGCGGCCCTGAGAAGGCCACCAACATCGTCGAGACGATCGACATCGGCGCGCCCCGCCGCCTGGTGTACGACCAGTGGACCCGGATTGCGGACTTCCCGACCTTTATAAAGAAGGTGGCGAACGTCAAGCAGGACTCCGACACGGAGCTCACCTGGAAGGCTCAGGTCTTCGCCTTCCACCGAAACTGGAAGGTACACATCATCGAGCAGATTCCGGACCAGCGGATCTTCTGGTGTTCCGAGGGCCGCAAGGGCCGGGAGGGCCCTGTCGACGGGGTCGTGACGTTCCACGAGATCGCCGACGACCTCACCCGGATCCTGGTGGTGCTGCAGTATCACCCGAAGGGGCTGTTCGAGCGCACCGGAAACCTGTGGCGCGCTCAGGGACGGCGGGTACGGCTGGAACTGAAGAACTTCGAGCGGCACGTGATGGCGCATGTCCTGCTGCACCCCGACAGCGTCGGCGAGGGGTGGCGCGGTGAGATCCGCGACGGCAAGGTCGTCAAGGACCACCAGACGGCGATGGAGGAGGCGCGCGCAGAGCCGGGGAAGCGGCGAGCGATCACTCCCTACTCCATTCGACGACGAGCGACCGGGGCGGCGGGGTAGCGCATGTGCAGGCGCAGGCGGGAGTGGCCGTCGGGACGGTCGAGCCGGACCTCGTCGCACAGCCGGCGGATCAGGTACAGCCCGAACCCGCGGTGGGCGCCGTGGGCGCCGGGGCTGGGTATCCGGTTCAGGTGCTCGCAGGTCAAGATGCCAGCGTCATTGATGATGTCGAGCGAAGACGACGTCCAGGCCGGTGATGTGAAGGATGCGTTCACACCTGCCGTGCACACCGGTGAGGGCGAGTTCGCCGCCCGCCCTCTGGCACCGCGAGGCGCCCGGCTCAGGCACAGTATGCGCGCATCTCAGGGCAGATGACAACGGCTGCTCCCGCTCGGGCGCCAGGCTGCTGTGTACTCACGCCATCTAGCGCGCCGCGTCGGAACCTGGCGCGGACTGGCTCTGCTGAGGGTTGGCGGGCGGTTGCTGGTCCGCTGCTGCGGCAGGTGTGATGTGCGAGGCTTGTGATCGCGGGGGTGAGGGGTGCAGGGCGGCGCGGCGCAGTTGCAGGATCCTCGCTGTGCCGGGGATGGCCACAGCCAGGATGCCGCCAATGGCGGCCAGCAACAGCGCCACGCCGAGTGGCAGGTAAGCCTGCCAGCCAAGGAAGGAAACCTGCACCCGTTGATCGTTTTGCAGGACGAAGATCAGCAAGACGAGGAGCACGAGCGCACCGCCGATCAACGCTACCCACCAGCCGCCCACGCGGGTACGCCGAACCGGCCACCGACGTGGCTTCCGCTGGCCCGGCGAGGAGGGGTTCGGGGCGTTCATACGGCCAGTCTGCGCCTATGGCGGGCGTACTGCCATAGAGGCCGACCAACCATCCAGAGGCCGAATGAGGCGGGCGATCAAACCCTTGAAGCTCCGGTGACGAGCCAGGCGCAAACAGTGGGCGGTGCGTATCTCGCACGGGGCGGGGAAGGGCTTGATCTGGGAAGAAGGTGATCGCAAGTGGAGCATACCCAGCAGGGTTTCACGTTGCAGGTCAGCATTTCCGATCACGGCCACTGCACCATGGTCAGCGCCCGAGGGGTGCTGGACCGCGTCAGCGAGCCGGTGTTCATGGCCCATGTCGATGCCGCTTGGCTGTGGAGCGACGGCCCGGCCCTGATCCTCGACGCGGGTGGGGTGACGTTCTGCGACTTCGAGGGAGTGGGTGCGTTCGCCGCCATCGCCCGGCGGCTTTCGACGTTTTCCGCCGCCGGAGTCGGGCAACTCCTAACGACAAGCGGCCCTGCCAGCGCCCCCACGTTGCGGCCCTGGGCGGGCCCTTTTCCATCGTCGCTCGACATCCCGGGCGCGGCCCGCACCCCCGGCACGCATGGCGGCGGGTGTGGCGGTATCGGATGCGGCGCGGGGTAGTGAGCAGCCATACCAATGAGCCGGATGCTCAAGCGGGCAGCCAAGCACGCGGCGGCGGCTTGGTCGACGGCCCGCCGCCGCTACGGCTGGCTCGATCACCTGGTGCGCGCCCTCGTGCGCTATGACCAGGTCGACGCCGGGCGCCTGTCGGCCGCGTTGACCTACTACGCCTTCTTCGCCACCTTCGCCCTGATCCTGCTCGGCTTCTCGCTGCTCGGACACGTCCTGGACAACCCCGCGGTGCTGGCCACGGTGCCGGGCTACCTCAGCGACAACTTCCCCCGCTTAGACATCCAGGCGCTGCGCCAGGCCCGCGAAACAGTGGGCATCATCGCCCTCATCGCCCTGCCGCTGGCTGGGCTGTTCTGGATGGACACGCTGCGCTCAGCCAGCCGGGCCATCTGGCACCTGGAGCAATACCCGGGCGGCTTCTGTCTGGCTACGCCAGCTCATCGACCTGGCCATCCTGGCCGGTCTCGGTCTGCTGCTGGCCGTCAGCCTGGCCGCGGCCTTCGCCGCCGAATCGCTGCTGGGCTGGCTGCTGACCCACACCCTCACAGGCGACGCCGCCCCGGCCCGGTGGCTGCAAACCGGCGCCGGCGTCGCGCTCGGCCTGGGCGTGAACCTGCTGCCGGCCACCTCCCTGCTGTCGGCACCGCCTCGGCTGCGCCTGCCATTGCGGCGGCTGCTCGGACCCGCCCTGCTCATCACCGTCGGCCTGCAAATCCTCAACAGCCTGGGGCAGGTCTACCTTCAGCTCACCGCGGCCAACCCTGCCTACCAGCTGGTGGCCGGCGCCGCCGTCATGCTCGTCTACCTCAAGGCCGCCAACCAGCTGATCCTGCTCGCCACCGCGCTGGCCGCCACCAGCACCACCGGCACCATCACCGACCTGGCCACCCGACCAACACCCGCCGAACCCGCACCACCCCCCAGACGCCACCCGCACGCCACCGCGGCTCCCAGCGGACCGCACCACCCACTCCGACGCCCACTCAGGCCCCGTTTCCGATGGTCGCGCGGGGACAAATGAGACTCCACCCCGGGTGGTGGACCCTGCATGAGCGACACGCTGAAGCTGATCACCACACCGGACGCCGGCACGCTCATCCTCCAGCCCAGCGGCGAGCTGACCTGGCAAACCGCCACCGCCCTACGCGCCTGGTTCGAGGAGTACGCGAGCGACCCGGCCCCGCTGACCGTGATCGACCTGTCCGCGCTCAACTTTCTTGACTCCACCGGCCTGGCCGCCCTCATCGCGATCTACACCCGCCTCAGCGACGCTGGGGCCCGGCTCGCCTACCGCAGGCGAACAACTGGCAGATGTCGCGGGCGATCGAGCTGGGCAACGGGGAAGGATCGGCCATCTGCCGCAGCGCTACAGCGCGCCTGCGGCGTCGGGGAGTTCGCGGACTTGGCAAAACATGCCCACATGCGCCCGGCACGCTGGCCTTGCGCTTTCGGAGTCTGCGCGCTACCCACGCGCGTGCGCGCGATCGCAGGACCCGGCCGGGTGACCTGCACGAGCCGGACGTGGCGCTGCTGGCACAGCAGACCTGTCCCGAGGCGAATCTTTGGGGACCTCCTCGGGACAGGCACTCGCAGCATCTGCCCGGCGGGGACGCGTGGAAACCGTGCCTCGCAACCGCAGACCCGACAGGGCAGTACCCGCGTATCCGGATCGGGGAGGTCGCGGTGGGATGCGCGGGCGGCGGCACCGAACCGGTCGGCGTTGCTGGCCGAAGAGATCGCTGTCGCGCTGCGCGCGGCATCGGTGGTCGTCGAGCACCGCGACCTGGACAAGCTCGTCGTCGAGCGCCAGCCACGCTGAGCGTGCCCGGGACTGCTCAACTCAGCCCCGGGCACGCCTTTGATCACATCACACCGGCTCTCGCATCACCGCGATGCGCGGGCCGGTTCTTCAGTACGCGGATTCCTTGCGCTGTTGACCGGACAGGCGGTCTGAGGCGGTTCCGCTCAGCGTTGCCGGACCGCGACGACCGGCTCTGCGGCTACTTCAGCAGCTTGCGCTCCTTGAGCGCCCGGACCACGTCCTCTGCCTGGGAGTACTGGAGGGCGCGGTTCGTAGTGAACGTCTCGACGACGGGCTCGGGGGCGTTCTTGTCCTTCAGGGCCTTGGCCACGCTCTGCGCGGTGGCCGGATATTGCATGCCGGCCAGGGCCTTCTTGACGAAGTCTGCGGTGACCGTCTCGTTGGTGATGGACATGGTTCTCCCCTACAGATTGATACGAAGAGTTACTGTTTGATTTCAGACAGTAACATTCGTGAAGTTGGTCCCTTCCGGCGGCCCGGCGGTCGGGGCGAACCCGCCACGCATCGCCTCATCGACGCCAACAGAGACGAGGCGCTGATATGCGACAGGCACGCGATCGACGCCCGTCAACGAGCCCGTGGCGGGGTGCCGTTGTGCGCGCTGCTCCCTGCTACCGGCCTGGTCAGGGCGCGTTCCACGGCGCTAGCGGGGTACTTCCGGCAGCAGGTCTCGCGAAAACGTCTCAGGCGGCGAGATCCCTGGATCGTGTCGGAAGAACAGGAGTGACCATGACGTCCACACCGGCCACTCCCACGCCCGACCAGATGCGAGCGCTTGCCGCCCGCGCCGACCAGTTGGCGAACGCCATCGACACACTGGCGGGCGACCTCTCGCAGACCGACCCCGCGGGCCGTGCCGGATTCCGGCTGCCGGATGCCGCCGATCGGCGTTTGCAGGTCGCCTGGTGAGAGCCTCTTCTTTCACCCGCAAAACGGATTGTTGTCCCGAACGCCTCTCGGCAGCTACCGCCCGGCGCGCGGTCGGGCATGCGGTAGCGCGGCAAGGGCGTGCCGGTGGCGCCGGCCTGCTCACCCCACATGTCGACGTCGCCTGGGCCGCCGTCGTCGACGTCCGGGTCGGCGGCGGCAGCCGCCTGTGGCCGCGACATATAGCTCTTCGGCGAGGTCTCTCAACGCGGCCACGCAGTTGTAGGGGTTACGCGTGGCGGGGCTGCTGTCGGGGTGGGTGTTCTTGACCGCCCCGCACATCACGTCGGCATATCGCCGCAGCGCTTGGCGGGCGCGGATCTGCCGGGCCCGGTCGACCGGATCGAGTTGGGCCAGCAACGCCTCGCCGATGACCCCAGTACCGATCGCGGTGGCATCGAGTGGCGGGGGCAGGGATCAGTCCATGGAGGTGGGCGACTCGCTGCTCGCCTGTTCAGGCGCCGGCTTGGGGCCGTCCCGATCAGGTACCGCTGGTGTCCGTGGTCGCCGACCCGGCCCAGGCGGGCGTCCGCGCGGCTCCTCCCTGAAGAGCTCGGGTATCGCTCGGTAGAGGATCGCGGTGATGGGCACGGCCACGACCGCGCCCGCGATGCCGGCGAGGATGCCGCCGACCGCGAGCACGATGATGATCGCCAGCGGATGGAAGTGAAGCACGCGGCCGACGATCAGCGGCTGCAGGACGTGGTTCTCCAGTTGTTGCTCGACGAGCAGGATGCCGAGGAAGATCAGCGCGTAGATCGGGCCCTTCGCGCCGAGCGTGACCAGCGTGGCCACGGCTCCGGCGAAGAAGATGCCCACGATCGGGATGAAGCTGGCCAGGAAGATCAGCACGGCGAGCGCGGCCCACAGCGGGACGCCCATGACCGCCAGCACGATACCGATGACGACTCCGTGCACCGCGGCCACGGCCACGGTGCCCTGCACGTAGTGGGAGAGCGTGACCCAGGCGGTCCTGCCCGCACGGTCGACCCGTGGCGCGGCCGTACCGAATGCTTGGAGGAACCAGGCCCAGATCCGGTCGCCGTCCTTGAGCAGGAAGAACGTCACGAAGAGCAGGAGCACGATCGAGGCCAGCACCTCGAGCACCACGACGGTACCGGCGAGCACCGTCGAAGTGATCTGCTGCTGTTGCTGGGTGACCATGGTGGCGATGTCGTCGACCCATCTGCTGATCTGGTTCGGCTCCAGGTTCAGCGGGCCGGTGTAGAGCCAGCCCTCCACCGTCTTGGCGGTCTCCTGCACCTGTCTGACCAGGCTGGGGAACTCCGCGTTGGCCCTTACCCCGATGATCCAGCCCGTCCCGCCCAGCACCGCCAACGCGACCAGCATGGTGATCCACGTGGCGTAGATCGGTCGTAGCCCCACCGCGCGCAGTCGCCTGGTAAGCGGGAACAGCAGGGCGGTCAACAGCAGCGCGACCGCGACCGGCAAGGCGACGATGCGCATCATCGCCACGAAACCGAACACGTAGTCGGCCACGATGCCGATGAGGATCAGACACGCGCTCCATGCCGCCATCTTCGCCAGCGTGGGGGGCACAAGCCTCCAGAGACGCTCCCGATCCGACTCGACACGTTTCCGGCTGTGACCTCTGGCTACGATGCGCACAGCTCACCTTCTGCCCCGCAACAGGGGGTCCAGGCGACCAGGTTCATCCAGGGTGGTGGCTTCCGGCCGTAGGGGAAGGCCGAGAAGGCCAGCACACCGCCCCGCGAGTCTGTGCCGAGTTCGAGGCAGCGCTCGAGTGTGCGGGCGGCTTAGAAGGCGGATTCTCCCTGTTCGGGAGGGAAGAAGCCCCTGTGAAGGGGGTGGTCCTGATGGGACTGTTGGACAGGCCGGGGGCTCAGGAACAGCCACTGCGCGTTGTCGTGCGCCGCACGCCCTCGGTACTCGTGCTCGTCCTACACGGGGAACTGGACATGCACACCAGGACGTTGCTGACCGGCGAGTTGGACAAGGTTCTGGCCCAGTCAGTGCCGTATCCGCCTGGCGTGATCGTGGACCTGTCGAAGCTGGCGTTCTGCGATTCCTCCGGGCTGAGCGCGCTGATCGGCATCCGGCATCAGATGATGGCGGCCGGTCGGCCGCTGGCCCTGGCCGGGGCGCATGACAATGTCGAGCAGATCCTGTACCGCACCGGCCTGGACCGGGTCTTCCGCTGCTATCCGACGCTGACCGACGCCGAGAACGCACTGCTCGGACGCGCCCATCCGTGCCCCCCGTTGCCGGGTGGTTCGCCGGAGCCCCCGCCGGGAAGTCGTGGGTGAGCACCTGCCCCGAGAGGTCCCTGGAAGTTCGCCTCGGGGCAGGCTGCCCATCCACCCGCGGATCATGCTCCGGCGCCGGCCTTTGCCTGGCCTACACCGCTTGTTGTGAGCCCTGAGGCCGTAGCACCGTTACGCCAGGCACCTCTCCAACGGCGATCGCCAGGCAGTCAGGGCAACGGATCGACAGCGTCGGGTCGAACTGCAGCGGCTCACCGTGCCCGGCCCCGTAGAACGGAAGCAAGTGGCGCTGCGGCACCAAGGCGACCGGCTCCCCGCACGAGGCGGTTTGCCACCCGACGAGGTCATCAGCGTTAGCGGGCACCGCGTGATGGATTAGCTGGTGGACATTCACATGAGGATCCACGCCCACCCACGACCTCGCCGCGGTCACCTCCGGTTCGAGTTGCATTGAGCATAGGCCCGCAGGCGGCAGCAGTCCGGGAAAGCGGCCTGCTGGAAGCGGTGCTTGATGTCAGATGCGGTCAGCTGGCTGATAGGCGGCGGGCAGTCGGCTGTGTGTCGTTCCGCAAAGGCAGAGACGGTCATTTCCGGGAGGCGCTGCTGGGCGTCACCCTGCTCTGCGACCGCCTGTGTATTCAAGCCAGGCCTAGGAGCTGACTGGGGGTGCCATGTTCGGGCGGACCGGGGCGTCCTTCCGTTATTGCTCACAGTGGTGTCATCTCTCCTCCGCAACCCCGGAGGCGCGGTTTCTGCACGGCACATCCGGAGACACTACAAATAGTAGCCGATCGCTACTTAATGCAATCAAGAGGAGTCGATCATGAGCAAAGCAATCGTGGTCATCATCGCACTGGTCATCGCGTCGACGCTGGCGACTATCGGCGTCCTGGCCTTCCGTCAGGACTCTCGGCCTGCCCGGGCCAAGGTTCGTGCTTGACGCACATAGACACGCCCCCTGCGCCGTTCGCCCTCAGGCAAGGGACCGAACAGTCAGCCGCTATCCATCTCCGCACGAGACAAGTCCAACGAAAGTCTTGGTCGTCGTCTTGGTGTGCGAGGGCAAGAGCGCGAGCGTCATGGGACCATCATGGACCGCTGACATCGTGGGTGCCGGAGCTCGCTGACCCGCAGAGGACCTGGTCACCGGAGTGCTTGGCTTGATGGCGCTACGCGGCCGGTCGGTTGACCACCCGCCATGTGCGGCTGGCCCCCCAACGGCCCCGGCCTTTGCCTGTCTACTAGCCTGTCGGTCGGCGTGCCCAGCAGTGTCGAGGGGCTGTCGCGCTCGTGCGGGGTGAGTAGCCACGTTCTCAGATCCCCCGTCATCGGTGGCTCCCTTTCTACCCGGGCTCGGTCTTACGCCAGCGGGCCTCGAAAAAGGAGTAAACCCCGAAGGTCACCAAGCCCAGCGCGACAGCAACCAGCAGCCAAGGACCGAGCGGTGTCGACGCGATCTTGCGCAGGGTCCCGTCCAGACCTTGGGCCTCTTTGGAGTCGAACGTGGCGGCGGCAATGATGAGGAACACCCCGAGAACGCTGAAGACGCCTCCTCGCGCGAGGATGCCTATCATCCCCAGCGTCTCGACCGACTTGCGGGTGCGCGCGTTCATCTGTGCCATGTGCAGGTTATCGATGAACTTCTTTCGGACGGCTTGCACCATCATGCCTACGCCGACCGCGATGACGCCGAGACCGATCAGCAGAACCAGCCATCGGCCGCCCGTATAGCTCATGAGCGTTGCGGTGAAGTCCTTGGATTGCCTGTTGCCCGAACGTTGGCTCCCGACGCCCATCAGGAAACTGACGATGCCGGTGCAGAGGGCTACGTAGATAGCGGCGAGCGCCAGCGATGCCAACCGCTTCGCGACCGTGTGCCCGTTCGGGCTGGCCTGCCCGTACACCACCTCGGCGACCCGCCACAGCGCCAGCCCCGCGAAGCCGACGGCGACCAGCCACAAGAGCACGAACCCGCCGGGGTGCGCGGCTACGGCATGCAGCGCGCCCGCGGCGTCAGCGGTCTTACCGCCGATCCCGAGCGCGATCTGTACGGCCAGCAGGCCAATCAGCACGTAGTTCACGCCACAGGCCACGAACCCCCCGCGCGCGAGCCCCTCCAGCCAGTGGCTAGAGGCCGCCTTGCGGCCCGCGGACTCGACGCCGCGCTTCATCGCCATCACAGACACCTCCATTCTCGGCGCGGCAGCGACCAGTTGGCCAACCCCAGGCCGGGCCACAGGCAGGGGCCAGACGATGATGGCCGTGTCTGCCTCCTGGGCGGCAGGTGGTTGTCCAGCTACGCCGGCCCTGGAGGCTGGCGCGAAACACTGATGCGGGACGGCGTTGATAGGCAGCGGCGAGGTTGCCGCCTGCTCGCCTGGGAGGGGCGTTCCTCGATCATCCTCCCCACGGCCGTCAGCGTCGTGTACGGCGCGAGCCGCCGAGGAGGCCGCCGGTGCTGCCCGCGCCGATCCCCGCCTGATGCAGGGCCAGCAGGCACAGGCCGAGCAGCATGAATGTCACGCCGCTGATCCCGCCCGGGATGTCGATGCCCAGAACGTCGAGCAGGAAGCCGATTCCGAAAATGATCGCTGCCACGATGGCGAGCACGTCACCTGACCTCATTTCTGGGGGCCGACAGCGCGAGCAGTTGTTCGAGCGTGGCCTTGTAGTCGCGAAGAGTCAGCCTGAGCTGCTCGGTGTCGCTTTGGTCGGTGTTCTTCCACCGGTCGCGCAGCTCGCTCGTGCGCGTGGTCAGCGAGCTGGTGAGCGTGGTGACGATCTCCTCGACAAGCTCGTCCGCCTGCTCCATCGCCTGGCGCGGGTCGTCCACGAACGTGGTCTGCAGGTCTCGCCAGCGCGTGCGCGCCTGCTCAAGGTCCTGGTCGAACAGGGCGGGGCTCTGCGGGGGTACGGCATGCGCCCGGGCTGGGGCGGGTTCGGGCTCGACCGGCACGTCGCCGGTGGCGGCGTCGAGGTCCGTGGACCGCCTGTCCTGGGACACTACGTGGGGGTCGGTCGAACTCTGGGCCTCGTGGCCCGCCGGCTCCTCCACCGAGTCACGAACATCCCTGCGGGCCTGTTCCCTGTGCGCAGGGGCAGGGCCCGTCGCTGGGGCGTCGCCCCTATTTACCGCTTCCTCGCGCTGCCGCGGCGTTCGCAGATCTTCGTCTTCGCGCTTGCGCGGGTTCATGTCGTCACCGTCCTCCGGGATCGCGACGGGAGCTGCCTTCGTCATGGTCATCGCGGCCCGTCGCCGGATCGCGGCGGGCGGCGCGGTCGCTCGCCGGCGACTCCCCGAGCAGCTCCTCGAACAGGGAGCGGTAGTGCCTCATCGCCTGGCGCAACTCCTCCGTCGAGGCCTTCTTCGCGGCCGCACGACCACTGATCTCATGGGCTTGCCGGTACTGGTCAAGAGTGTCGCCGTGCCCCACCGAAAGGTCGGACACCCGCTGCTCGAAGTCCTCGATCGGGTAGCCGCGCTCGGCCATGACCCCCGTCACCAGCTGGTCGGCCTCCGTCACCGCGAAACCAGGAGCATCGACGAAACGCTTCTGCACCTCTGTCCAGCGCTCGGCATAGGTCCGCCGGCTCTCGGGCGTCAGCGGACGGATGTCGAGCTCGGCGACGCGTTCCTCACGGGCGCGCAACTCCTGTTCGGCCGCTCCCGTGTTCTTCTGCTCGGCCAGCGTGCGTTCGTATTCAGGGCCGAACCGTTCGCGGAGGCGGCCACGGCGCTGATGCCGCAGTGCAAGATATGCGACTACGGCGATGGCCGCCACCACTACCACGACGACGGCCACCCAGATCAGAGTCTCGGTGGTCATGTGACGCCTCCGAATCTGCTTGTTGAGATCCCGACTGCCCTGGAGACGACGCTCGAAACGCCCAGGTCAGTCCCCACTTCGATGACTTCGCGCGCAGTACCTGGGGAGCGTCTGGCACGATCCTCGTGCTCGCGCTCGTGGCCACTGTGCCGACGAGCAGCAGCGCGGCCTGCGGGCTTCACTTGACGCACCGCTCGCCGACTGGCCGGTTAACCCACCCGCAAGGACACAGAAGTACCGTGACGAAAAGCTGCCCTGATCCCGCAACGTGACTGCGTTCAGTTCGGATAATCCGCGCCCGCGCCGGGCGTCAGAACCAGTGTCGTCGGCCAGCGACCGGACGCCCGATCGAGCCCAACAAGAGCAGCACGAGGCCGATGACGAGGAGGATGGCGCCGATCGTAAACAGGATCGAGATGCCGAGGAGCCACCCAAGCACCACCAGGATCACACCGAGGATGATCATGACATCCTCCTTGGAAGACATGAATCCTCTGCTACGTGGTCGCGTAGCAATTGCAATATTCCCTGGTCGCTGGCATCTAAATCGTTCGAGCGGTCCCACCTGCGGGTCCTGCAGGGAATTGACATGCGGCATGACCGGGGCGGGAAGGAAGTCTCGTCGAGCCATGGGTGGCAGGGGGCGCCGTCTGCCCAGCACGCAGCACCTCTCTGCACCACGCCGTTGGAATCAGAGAGGTATGACGGCGGAAAAGCGAAGCGGCTCTGATCCACTTCTCGGGAATGCCCTCCGTGACGTTCGTACGGCCGGTATCTGATCATGTGTGAACTGTGATCGGATCTTGGGGCTGATACTCCCGCACTTGGCCGAGCTGGTCGTCGAAGACCTCCGCGAGGTTGACGGGAGATTCAGGATCAAGGCTCGGACCGCGACGGACAAGGTGCGGTGTCCCGACTGCGGGTGCTGCTCGCAACGGGTCCATGATCGGTATCAGCGGAGGCGCGCCGACCTGGCGGCGGGCGGACGCCCAGTGACGTGGTGCTGGTCGTCCGCCGGTTCCGGTGTGAGGCCGCAAAGAACCACCACCGGCTCCACTCCGAAACGGCCTTCGCGATGCTCTGCGGCACGACCCCGATCCCGGTATCGTCAGGCAAGATCACCCGTCACCACCTCAACCGAGGCGGTGACCGGCAACCCAACCGAGCCCTGCACCGCATCGCGCTCCGCCGCCTGCGCGGGGACCTGCGCACCCACGCCTACATGGAACGACGCATCAAGGACGGCCTGTCCCAGAAGGACATCATCCGCTGCCTCAAGCGCTACATCGCTCGCGAGATCTACCAGGTTCTCACCGCACCCAGCCCTCTGTTCGATAGGCACCACGGGCACTGTCGCGTCCGACATCCGGGGCAATGGTCAACATCAAGAGTCCTCATCGCTACGGCTGATGACCGCCCGCGCCCCCGGCCCCAAAGGCAGGTCGGCGGCCGAGCCGTCGGCTTCCAACCAACCAAGCTGGTCGGCGAGTTGCCTGG
>NZ_JBEZDO010000040.1:0-84947 GCF_040648355.1 Nonomuraea sp. NPDC049152
CGGGACCCGCACGGCGCCAAGCTCACACCGGCGGGAGAGGCGCTGCTCGCCTACGCCGAGCGGATGCTGGCCCTGCACGACGAGGCGCGTACCTCCATCGCCGGCCGTGGCGCCGCCCCGTCGGGGCGGCGGGCGATCGGGCTGGTGGAGGACCTGGGCGGGCGCCCGTCCGCGCGAACCGATTCGGCGACGAATTTCGAAGCCGGCGTCGATCTCCCGGCACACGTCTTAGTCGTTGCGGCAGTGTGGGTAGGGCAGCACCGATTCAGGGACTGGCACGGGGGAAGCGGTCATCCGCCAAGTCCGATTTCTCAACACGTTTCTCGACACGCTGGGAGCGCGAGAGCGGGATCTTCACACCCTGTTGTTGATCACGTTGAGAAACGATCGATTCCCAACGCCTCGCCGGCCAGATGATCAGCAAGTGGCGGCTCGCCGTAGTCATGGGGTGCCGCGTTCCGTGCCATGGTCAGCATCGGGACACCGGCACACAGCGCGGGGTCACTTCGCCAGTACCCGGACCTGATCGGCCGGAGGAGCGGCCACGGTCGGCTGACCCCAATTGGAAAAGGTGATCTCCATCGGCGTCTTCGCGGTCAGCCGTTGCCGCACTGGCCGCCCCTGGCCATCGAGCCAGAGCTCGAACCTGGCCTGCGCGCCGAACTCCTTGAGCAACTTGTCGCGCAGCCGCGCCTGCGCCGCCGTGTCGCCAGCCCGGACCATGACGTACTCGTCCTCGGTGTCCTGCAGGAGCGGCAACGGGTCGTACACCTCCAGGAACGCACCGAGATCCAATCCGTCGAGTGCCGCCTGCACGTCGATGGTGACCGTGTAACGGTCGAGCCCGCCATCGAATGCCGGGCCGCTCACTCGTCCTCGCGCTGCCAGCAGTGCGTGCACCCGGTGGCTGTTCACCAGCGTCATGGCCTGGCTTGTCACCACGCCGATGCCCAACAGATTGTACGGCTCGTGCTCTTCGGTGATCTTGTCCCAGATCTTGCCCGGCGCCACCTCCTCCCCCAGCATCTGCACATACGCGGCACCGCCCGTCCGAATGAGCCGCCCGCGCAAGCCCTCGCCCAGATCGGCGAAAACGTCCTGGTCCTGCCCTTTGATGACCACAGTGGCGCTCTGGGTCCCCTTCTTTGCCACCCGCTTGACGTCCGGGTGCGCCTGCAAATACGTCCCGACATATGCGGCGACCTCGGGAGCGGTCTTCGCTCCCGAGCCGCAACCCGCCACCAGCAGCGCCAACACGGCGATCACCACATATCTGGGCATGCCCGGCATGCTCGCACAGCTGCGTGCAGAACCCGCTGGGCGGGACGTGCAGATCGCGTGCAGAAAGATCTGTCCATAACCCCGAAGCCGCGCGTCGGCTCCGAAGAATTCTTCCCGTCGGCCACGTCCCTTACGGCGGTGTTTCCACGAGTCAGAGCATCAGGAGGGCGGTGTACGGACGCCGCGAGCGAGAGTCGGCATGGGAAGCGTCGGGCCGATTTCGTGTGATCGGACATGAACCGCGTCGTCCCGGCAAGGCCGTGCTTCGTGGTGGTGATCAGCGTGATGCTCGCTCGCGCTGCCGGGCCCGTCGATAGCGACAGGCCGTAGCACGGCGGCGCGCCCGCACCACGCGCGAGAGGTCGGGGCCCGGATACCGCGGGTATCCGGGCCCTGACGCGTCAGCGGCGCGGCGCCTGCCACTGGGTGTCGAGCCGGCCGTGCCGCATTCGGCCTACCAGGCGGACGTGCAGCGTCTTCGGCGTGTTGTCGCCCGCGTCCGTGCTGATCGCCAGCGTGCTGTGCCGCACCGACAGCTCGTTGGCGTCCACCACCATGCCCGGCGCGAGGACCAACTCCACGTTGCCGCCGCGCACCCGCAGCTCGATGACCAGCTCGGGCGCGCTGCGCACCGCGCTGGTCAGGTCCAGCAGCACGTCGCACCACGCGGTGCGCAGCGCGAGCCGGTACGGCAGCGTCCACCGGCCGTCACGGCGCACCGAGCCGTGCCGCTCCTTGATGGTGAGCAGTTCGGCCGCCGGCTCGGCCGGCGTCCCAGCGAGCGGCAGCGTGAGTGCGTCGCCGCCGCCTGGCACCGCGACCAGATCGGTGATGAGCGGGGCCAGCGCGTCGATGGTGCGGGCTGCCAGCGCCGCGTCCAGCCGCTCGTCGAACTCGACCGGGTCGAGCCGGCCGTCGGCGACGGCGACGTGCAGCAGCTCGATGACCCGGTCGCGTTCCGCGTCCGACGCGCGCAGCGCGGGTGAGCTGGGTGGATCTGCCGGCATCCTGCCTCCTGGGCGGTGAGGTGGTGGCGCCGTGCCACCGAAATTGCTGACTGATCGGTCCGAGAAGACAGCTACCTAGGAGATCTTGCGGCGGTAGGTGTTCATGGCGAAGCCGTACGCGATGACGAGGATGCCGACACACCAGGCCAGGGCGATCCAGATGTCGGTGCCGACCGGCTGCTGGGTGAACAGGTCGCGGATGGCGTTGACGATGGAGGTCACCGGCTGGTGCTCGGCGAAGAAACGCACCGGGCCGGGCATGGTGTCGGTGGGCACGAACGCCGAGCTGATGAACGGCAGGAAGATGAGCGGGAAGGAGAACGCGCTCGCGCCGTCGGCGGTCTTGGCGGTCAGCCCGGGGATGACGGCGATCCAGGTCAAGGCCAGGGTGAACAGGATCAGGATGCCGGCGACCGCGAGCCATGCCAGCACTCCGGCCCCCGAGCGGAAGCCCATGAGCAGGGCGACGAGCACGACGACCACGAGCGAGACCGAATTGGCGACCAGCGAGGTCAGCACGTGCGCCCACAGCACGGACGAGCGCGCGGTCGGCATGGACTGGAATCGCTCGAAGATGCCGCTCTTCATATCCGTGAAGAGCCGGAATGCGGTGTAGGCGATGCCTGAGGCGACCGTGATGAGCAGGATGCCGGGCAGCAGGTAGTTCACATACGAATCCGACCCTGTTTTGATCGCGCCGCCGAACACGTAGACGAACAGCAGCATCATGGCGATCGGCATGATCGCGGTCGTGACGATGGTGTCCACGCTGCGCGTGATGTGGCGCAGGGATCGTCCCAGCAGGACGGCGGTGTCGCCGAAGAAATGCTTGCTCATCGGTGTTCCTTACGCGTCCGTGCCGACGTTGCGGTCATTGCCGGCGTCGCCGTCCTTGCCGTCGGTCCCGACGAGGGCGAGGAAGACGTCCTCGAGGGTCGGCTGCTTCTCGACGTATTCGACCTTGGCGGGCGGCAGCAGCTGCTTGAGCTCGGCCAGGGTGCCGTTGACGATGATCCGACCCTCGTGCAGGATCGCGATCCGGTCGGCGAGGTGTTCGGCCTCGTCCAGATACTGCGTCGTGAGCAGCACCGTCGTGCCCTGGCCGGCGAGTTCCTTGACGGCCTGCCACACCTCGATGCGCGCCTGGGGGTCGAGCCCGGTCGTCGGCTCGTCGAGGAAGATGACCGGCGGATTCCCGATGAGGCTCATCGCGATGTCGAGGCGGCGGCGCATGCCACCCGAATACGTCGACACCTTCCGCGCGCCCGCCTCGGTCAGCGAGAAACGCTCGAGCAGGTCATCGGCGATCCTGCCGGGATCCTTGAGGTGCCGCAACCGGGCGACCAGCACGAGGTTCTCCCGCCCGCTGAGGATTTCGTCGACGGCCGCGAACTGCCCCGTCAGGCTGATCGACTCCCGCACGTCCGCCGGTTGGGTGGCGACGTCGAAGCCGTGGACGCGGGCCGTGCCCGCGTCGGCCTTGAGCAGCGTGGACAGGATTTTCACGACCGTGGTCTTGCCCGCCCCGTTGGAGCCGAGCAGGGCGAAGATGCCGCCCCGGGCCACGTCGAAGTCCACGCCGCGCAGCACCTGCAGTTCCTTGTATGACTTCTCCAGGCCCTGCACGTGGATCGCGGGCCCTCGGACCTTATTGGCTGTCATTCAGATATCCGTTCTCTGTTTCGTCACGGCTTGTCGCCCGTGACGCGATCGATGGCGCGATTGATGGCGTTGGTCAGCCGTTTCCGCTCCCGGCTGGATCCACCGACCCTGCGGGTAGTTGCGAAGAAACGCCCCGGCCAACTCCACCGGGTCTTCCCCGACGACTTCGCGGAGCGGGGTTCCGTCCGCCGCGCTCTGCTCGAACAGATCGGCGAGATCCTCCAGCATCGCCGGCAGGCCGTCCGCCTTGTCCGACGGCCCGAAGAACTGCAGGTACCGCTGCAGCGCATCGATCGCCGTGTGAAAGGTGTGGCGGGAAGCCGCCGCGTGCGCGCCTTGCATGGCCGATCGCGCCCCTTGTCCTCGATCGGCCCGGTGACCGTCTCCAGGTACTACCGGTCCATGTCTGCCTACTTCCTTCGCGGAGCTGTTCGAGCCGTTCGGTGAGGAAGCTCCAGGTCCTCCAGAACTCGTCGAGATACTCCCGTCGCGCGCGTGCGTGCAGGGAATACACCTTGCGCGCACGACCTCTCCGGCCCGGATGGAGCTCGAGGCGGTCTTCGCGGTGGTCGCGCCGTGCGTGTGGTCGGCGACGATGTCGTCGGTGGCCGAGTTCACCCGCAGGTCGCCGGTGGCCTCGCCGATTCGGGTATCCGGCGGAGTTCTTGGCTACCCCGCAGGCGCCGATCGCCGGACGTGGACCTCGCCGCTGCCGGTGTGGAGGTCGACCGGGCCGCATCGAATGAGCGGCTAGAGTTCAGATTGGCAGTTCAACCGTGCTCTGCTGTAGCGGGCGCGGCCTCGGGGGGTGTTCCAGCACCCTCTCGGGGACCCGTCCTGGACGGCGCCTACTCGCAGAAGACACGCACTTGGGCATAGGCCTTTCAGCTTGGGGTCTGATCCTGACAACGGGCCGAACCGGCGCCACACTCCAGCGAGTGCGCGGTCAGCAACGAGCGTTCCGGCATCCGCGACTTGATCAGCTGATGTATGCGCTTGGCGTGGGTGCTGTCGTCCTGCGGCCGTACCGCTTGAGATGCGGGATGCCTTCCTCGTCGATGAACAGGCTCTCGTTGGTGGGATATCCGGCGTCGGGCCCGGCAGCGACTGTCCTGAGCCGGTCATGCAGCTGATCGCAGAACGTGGTGGCGTCGGAGGCCGGAGGTCTTCTGCGGGACCGACCTCGGCCAGGTAGGCGGGTCAGTCGTCGATTGCCTGGTAGAGGGTGGTCCAGAAGTCGTGGATGGCCCGCGCCGAATCCGGGGTGGACATTCCGGTCTGGGTGAGCAGGATTCCGACGAGCTGGTTGCTCGGGTCGGCGTATGTAGTGGTGCCGGCTCCGCCGTCCCAGCCGAACTGGCCGATGGGCGCGAAGTCACCACGGTAGGTGCGCACCGCCATTCCGAAGCCCCAGCCGCCGTGCTGCCCCTGGCCGTGTGACAGATGGACGACGTTGCGGGCCCAGGCTTCTCGAGCGGCTAGCTGCTCGGGCGTGAGGCGGTTGGTGGTCATCAGCTCAACGGAGGGCCGGGACAGGATCCGTTGGGTCCCGTGCATCCCGTGGTTCAACAGCATCCGGAAGTAGGCGTGATAGTCGTCGACGGTTGAGTCGAGTCCGCCGCCGCCTGACTGGAACGCCGGAGGCCGGCTGTGGTGTCCCCCTTCGACCTCGTCCGCCACGATGAACTCTCCGGTCTGCGGATCGGGGGCGTACAGGGGCGGCAGCCGGTCGATCTTGTCGGCGGGCACGTGGAAACCGGTGTCCTTCATGCCCAGCGGATCGAAGATGCGTTCGCGCAGGAACGTCTCGAACGACTGGCCGGCGACCCTGGCGACGAGAACGCCGAGCACGTCATCGCCGACGTTGTACAGCCACCGCTCTCCAGGCTGGTACATCAGTGGGAGCGTGCCAAGGCGGCGCATCCACTCATCCGGTTCCGGTGCCGGCAACATCCATTCCGTGCCGTAAACCCCCTGCTCGAAGAACGCGCTCATCATCGGGGAGCCCATCGCGGTCGTATCCAGTCCGAGCCCGAACGTGGAGGTGAGCAGGTCCCGCAAGGTGATCGGACGCCGCGCCGGCACGGTGTCCTCCAGCGGGCCGTCGGCCCGCTTGAGCACCCGCCGGTCGGCGAGCTCGGGCAGCCACCGATCTATCGGGTCGTCCAGCCGCAGCCGGCACTCATCCAGCAGGACCATCGCCGCCGCCACCGCGACCGGCTTGGTCGTCGAGGCCATCCGGAAGATGGTGTCCCGGCGCATCGGCGCGCCACCGTCACGGCGCATCGTCCCGATCGCTTCGACGTGTGTCTCCTCGCCCCGGCTGACCAGGGCGACGAGCCCGGGAATCCTTTTGGACTCCACATGCCGTGCCAGCACCTCGCGCAGTCTGCGCAGCCCTGCTTCGGAGAAGCCGCTATTGCTTTTTTCCATCATGAATCTCCTTGCATACAGTGTTCGATACACACAGATGTTCGATCTTGCGAGACCCGTCCCGGCTGGCGCTCATGGGCTTTGCATGGGCGACGCACGAGGGTCGGGGGTGAGCTCGGCGTGGCCCAGTTCGCAGCCTCGAGGGCGCAATCGCTGAACCGTTCATGGCATCCACCATCGCCAACCGCTCTGATACTGGCTGTCGCCGTGGTGATGCCGCCGCGACATGCGGCGAGAAGTAGCCAGCCGGGCATGACCCCTTGGCCGCGTAGTGCAGACAGTCGATGAGAGTGGTGCTCGGCACCAGGCACGATGTGCTGTGTCGTTATCAGACTGTCGTGACTTCTTTTCCGGTGTCTTCGCCGGCGCGCGTGATGGCGTCGGCCAGCTGCTTCCGCGCACGGGTGGGGACGTAGCCACCCTCCGAGTAGTTCTGGACGAACGCCTCGACGAACTCCACCGGGTTTTCCCCGACGATCTCGCGGATCGGCGTTCCGTCCGCAGCGGCCTGTTCGAACAGGTCGGCGAGGTCTTCGAACATCGACGCATTGCTGTCGCCGTCGGTCGGCACGAAGTGCATCAGGTACCGCTCGATCGCTTCGACCGCCGTGCGGTAGTTCGGCGGAAGTTGTCTCACGCGCGCCTGGTACTGCCGCCACCGCCGCTTGGGGCCGATCACCTTTGTGAGGAAGCCGACTTTTTCAGCGTCGAACATGGTCATCTTCCTCCTTTGCGGAGCTGTTCGAGCCGTTCTGCGAGGAAGCTCCAGGTCCTCCAGAATTCTTCGAGATATTCCTGTCCTTGAGCGTTCAGGGAATACACCTTGCGCGGCGGCCCCTTGTCGGACGGAACCTTCTCCACGTCGACCAGGCCGCGCCGCTCGATCCTGACCAGCAGCGCGTAGACCGTGCCCTCGGCGATGTCGGAGAAGCCCTGATCCCGCAGCCACGCCGTGATCTCGTAGCCGTAGGCGGGCCGGCCGGAGAGGATCGCCAGGACGATGCCCTCCAACGTTCCCTTGAACATCTCCGTCAACTGCTTGCCCATGGATCACCCCCCCTTCAGCTACCTAGTGATGCGTACTACTGGTACAAAGTAACACTGACTACCGGTACATAGCAACACCGAATAGCTGAAGTGCAAGCCGGGACCGCAAGCGTGTGGACGCAAGCGATCTGACCACTGCTTGCCAACGAGTCCGCCGCCCACCTCCTATGAGTCTTCCGAGGCGCCGCCCAGCCCAGGCTCGTCGAGATCGGTGAACTCTGCGGTCTGACCTGCGGGTGGCGCCTTGATCGAGACCTTGCCGCCCCAGCCGTCGAAGCTCGTCTCGACGCTGACCCGCCTGCCTTGGAGGATGTCCGTGTCGAGCAGGCCGGCGGCCGTGTAGGAAATGGCCAGCCGCTTGGGCAGGGAGCGGGCGTCGAGGACCAAGGAGTAGGAGACGACGGTCTTGTCGTCGTTGCGGTAGGTCAAGGTGTTGCGGAACCAGGGCGAGATCTCAGCGAGTCGCCCGAAGGTGATGGTGCCGGAGTAGCCGTCTCGCGTGCGCTTCCCATCTGCGACCAGAGTTTTGAGCGTGGCGGGCTCGGCGGGGTTCACGAGCATGCCGAACCAGCCGACCGTGCCGCTGCCGCCGTCGAGCTTGCCCTTGACCGGCACCTTGTACCAGGGTTTGCCCTTGGGCAGGTCGTCGGCCCACATGCCGCCGGACAGGTACGCCTGCCCACCAATGTTGATCATGCGCTCGTACGGCACCCGGAGCACACCCTTGCCCAGACCGCCGTAGGAGGGGTGGAACGTGGCGGTGATGCTCGCAGCGAAGATGGCCTTGCTGTCGAACTGAAGCGTGCCCTTACGCCGCAGAAGCGGCTTCGCCTTGCCCTTGTGGACGAACGACGACATATCGATGAACCGCACCCCTTTGCCCGCGCCGATCTGGCTCTTCAGCGCACGGACCGGATCCTTGGGAGCGGCGGCCTGCGCTGGCGCGGCACAGGCCAACAGGGCGGCAGTAGCCGATAGGGCCGCGGCGAGCGTTCGCATAGTGCCTGATTCCTTTCCGGCATCACTACGACGGCGGGCCCGGAACCCGCGGCGTACACCGTCTTCACCACCCCCTCCACGTCCACGAGTCGGCGGGGGAAGTCTGTGATCGCGTCGTCAAGTCGTCCGCTGGCAGCGCTCATGGTGACAGCGTGGACTGATGCCCCCGCACAAGGTGAGAGGCCAGGTCGCCATGTATGCGGGTAATCTCGCCATGGTTGGTGATGAGGAGGCGAGCGTGAGCGCGCTGCGGGTCGGTGTCCTGGCCTATCCAGGCTGCTTCGCGTCCGAGGTGTTCGGCGTACCCGATCTCTTGACGATGGCCACGCATGTTGCCGGACCGGACGGCTCCGGATACGAGGTGTCGATCGTTTCGCCTCGTCGTCGTGTCACCGCATCGGGTGGTGCGGCGCTGGACGTCTCTCCGCTGCGCGAGGTGGATGTCCTTGTCGTGCCAGGGTTCGAGCTCCTGCCGGGCCTGGACGTGGACGCGAAGCTCGCACCCCTCGCCCCTGAGATTGCGGCGATCCGCTCACACGCTGCAGCGGGCACTGCCGTCGTCTCGATCTGTGTCGGTGCGTTCCTGCTCGCCGAGGCTGGATTCCTCAACCGACGCCGGGCTACGACGGCCTGGCTCCTCGCGGACGAACTGGCTCGACGCTGTCCGGACGCTGACGTCCGACCCGAGCGTCTGGTCGTCACCGACACGGGGGTGACGACGACGGCGGCCTTCAGTGCCATGTACGACTTCGCGCTGGATCTGATCCGCCAGCACAGCGGTGCCGGCGTGGCACGGACAACCGCGCGGGTGGCGCTCGTCGACGATGCGCGATCGTCCCAGACCCCATACGTTGACGCGCGATTTCTTCCGCAGCCCGGAAACGAGTTCTCCCACAAGGTCATGCGACGGCTCGACCAGAACCTGGCCGCCCGATACGAGCTCGCCGCGTTGTCGGACACGTTCAAGGTCAGCACTCGGACGCTGCTGCGGCGCTTCGCGGACGAGACCGGCCAGAGCCCGCTGGAGTACCTGCAGACGAACTCCACCACCTCGACCGGCAACTTCCCGCGGTGTCGGGGAAACCGACCGGCGCGGGTGCAGAACTTCAGCAACAAGGCGAACCCGAGGCGCGTCGCACCCTGCTTGCCAGCGACCAGGTCCTGCTCGTCCCTCGGCACATTGGGCTGGCGGGTTGCATCCGGTACCTGGGTACAGGTTCACCGTCGGGGTATGAGTGAATCGTTGCCCCTGGCAGAGGAGTCGTGGGTACCGGCAGCGTGCACACTGCCGTACTGGCCACACCCCGACCCCACACCGACAGCCTCAGGAAGCGTTGCGGTACAGGTCCCGTCTCTCGGGCAACTGCTCGAGGCCGGCCGACCGGTAGGTGGCGACGGCGCCGACGTTGGAGCTCGGCGTGCACACGACCACACTGGACGAACCCAACTCCTGGAGTGTGCGCGCCGCGGCGACCGTGATCGCTCGGCCGTAACCGTGACCGCGGTGTGCCCGGTGCACCCCCATCGGCTCGATCAGGCCTAGCTTGCCCTCACCCGCCGACCACACCGTCACGGCCGCCACCGCCTCGCCCGGCTCATTGCGAACGACCAGGCACCGCGCGTCGACATACGGCGCACCTGCCGCCATCGCGTGCCAGCGCTCGTCGGTGAACGTCGACCCGTCGAACGACGCCCGCAGGACCGCGGCCCACTCGTGCGCCTGTTCCGGCCCGATCACCTCGACGCGAACGCCGGGATCCGGCACAGGCGCGCCGAGGTCACGCCGAAGTAGTGTCCACGGCTCGCCACTCTCCCAGCCGTCCTTGAACAACAGGTCCTGGACCAGCGCACTTATCGGCGCCTCGACGTACACCTTGCCCTCGAGCAGCACACCACGCTCAGGCGCCGACACGTCCTCGACCACCTGCTGCGCCAACTCCTCGTCCCGCAACGCCTCCGGCGCGAACGCCAACCGCAGCAACTCCGCACCATCCAGCAGCCCGACCGCCAGAACCGCCCCAGCCCGACTCCAGGTCCGCGTAGCCTCCGCCGTCCGCTCCGCACCGAACCGCCAGAACCACCCCACATCCCCCGGATGCAACTGCACAGGCCCGCCGTCGTACTGCCACTCCCCCAGCACCCGCACCACGTCGCCGAGCCCGTCGACTCCCGGCCTGCCCATCTCGATCGCCATCCCCCGATCACACACCACCCCACTGACCCTCCGCACCCGAATTTCTGACCACCCGGTCGGCGACCGCGGGAATCCCGGGCTTGCGGAGCTTCCCGCTCGCCTTGGGGATCATCACCTGCAGCACTTCGACCGGTTCGAACTCGCCCGACTTCAGCTCGTCTCGAATCCGGCCCAGGAACACCAGGCCCGTCCCATCCGGTCGTACTGGGCCGACCCGACTTCGTCGAGGCTGCTCCCACCCTCCCCGGCGACCCCCGGGTCAGGCAGCCTCCTACTTCCGCCCCACCGCTACGACGGTGAAGCGACGGCGGTCTCTCACCTCCGATCCGGACAGACAGCGCCTCGTGGCGCACTGACACGTTTCTTAACGGCACCCCAGCTCGGACCAGCGGTTCCCTGAGCGCGGGATGGTGTTCGGTAGGCGATCCGCCTGCGGAACACGTGTATGGTGGCGGGCCGGCTACGGGAGTGCTCGACTCACCCTGCACCAACGGGTCTCCGGGGAACAGCCGCAATGTCACAGACTCAGCGATGACGTGAGTGCCCGTGCTGCGGATCAGGACAGGGACGCGGTGCGCTTCGCGATATCGGGTGCGTAGACGGTCATCCAGTGCGGGTGGAGCCGGTAGTAGACCACGTCGTTGTCCCAGTCGAAGAAGTCGTCGCCGTAGAAGCCCTTGAAGTACGCGAGCAGATCTGGCCAGTCTGGGGCCGGCTTGCCGTCCTGGGGGTTGAGGGTCTCTACCGTGCCGTGCGTGAACACGCCCAGATCCTCCCCGCGCATGTGCGCGACACTGGCGGCAGGGCGGGCGGCGAGGTGGCGGGCCTTGGCGGCGCTGCGCGCCGTGCCGAAATACCACTTGCCGTGCAGGAAATGCCCGTCCACGCCGCTGATCCTCGGCTCGCCCTTCGCCGTTACGGTGGACAGGGCGAGCGTGCACATGCCGGTCAGGATCTGGGTGAGTTGCTCCGCGGTCACGGTGCTCTCGGTGACGATCGAGCGGAGGTGCGAGGTGGAGCGGGACAGGGAGGTTTCGAGGAGAGCCTGAAGCTCTTTGAGCTCTTCTGGCGTTTCGCGCATTGAGGTCCTTATCTATCCGTAGGCCCGGCCCACGTCCATTGAGGCCGACCGGTGAATCATCCTCGGCCCAGAACTCGACACCTTGTGTCCTATTTTCTGGACCCGTCTTGCGGACCACGCGGGCTCCTCACAGGCCGGGGACGCGCGCCAGCCGGAGACGACCAGCACAGCCGAGGGTCAGTTACTGATGACGGGCATGGCCCGCAGATAGCGGGTGTCGGTCAGCCGAGCAGAGCGCGAGTGCCGTCGTCGATGACCGTGGTCAGCCACGGCTTGACCGCGGGGCAACGGGGCGGAAGCACCACGAGAGTAGGAGGCGTAGGACAGGCCGCGGTCGATGGATCGCGGGCGCGCCAGATACACCGACGACTGCCGCCGCCCTTCTTCCCCGCGCGTCCAGGCAGGCGCGTTCAGCCGGGGCAACGGCTGGGCGAAAGCCTCTTGCAACGTACGCAACGCCACCGGAAGTGCGCAGCCGGCAGAAGTTCCAGCATTGATCCCGGCCAAGCTGTTCAGCGACGCCGAAAAGACGGGCCGGGGATACGGCTGCAGGGCTCAGTCAGTTGGAGTCTGCTACGCGAGGTCGATGCCGGCCGAGCGCATTCTTGCCTCGAACAACTCGGCCAGCCGTGCCCAGGCCGGCTTCTGCTCGTGTCCGTGGTGGTTGAGCAGCCTGTACCGGAGCGCGGTGCCTGCGTCCGGGTGGTGACGCGGCGGCGCTTCGAGCGACCCGGTGCATGTGCGGGCTGAGGCGCTTGGACGGCGAGCAGCCGGTGCCCGGTTCTTGGTCAGGACGTCTTCCGTGCCGCCTTGGCCTTCGTGCCGACGCCGCCGAACAGGGCAAGGCCGCTGACGACGATCCGCGGCGCCCCCCGCTTCCTGCGGACGGCGCTTCTGTCGAACCCGCCGAACAGGCCGAAGCCCTTGACCTCGACGTCGACGTCGTCGGGAACGGTGACCTCCGTGTAGCCCCAGAGGGCGAAGACACGGACCCTGATCTCGTGGTCGGTGAAGCGGGCGTCGCGCAGGTCGATCTCGCCGCCGCCGAACATCGAAAACGACGTGAACTCGCGCGGAGCGACCCACTGGCCCTTGCGGGTGAACCACCCGAACACGCTCATCGCGAAGCGGGAGCTGGGCGCGTCATTCACCACCAGCGTGTCCGTGCGGCCGGGCTCGGGAAGATCGCGGCCCGCGCGCTCCAGCTCGGCCTGGGTCTTCGCCCCGTAGACCTCGGTGAGCCGCTGGTCCAACTCGGCCAGCTCGATCCGCCCCACAGCGGCGGCCGCCTGCAGCCGTTCGGCCGCACGCTCACGGTCCTCGTCGGAGGCGCGCACCTGGTGGTCTGCGCTGGGATGCTCGACCATGCTCAGTCCTGTTCTGTTCGATCAGCGTGGCTGACGGCATCCTATTCTCCAAGTGGCCAATAAGTCATCCGGGCGGCTCCAGCCCGGACTCCTCCACCATGTGAGCCCCCAACATGGTGGCCAGCTGGACCCGGAACTCCGCCTCGTGCGCCGGATTGTCGGGATCATGTCCCATGCCTGCCAGCCACGACCGCCCGCCGATGGCGAACCCGTACGCCGCCGACAGCCCGATCAGCGCCACCGCCTCGATGCGAGACCGGCCCGGAACGGGCCGCCCCACCAGCGCGCCGCGGATCCCAGCCTCGATCGCGTCCATCAGCTCCACCAGCTCCGGCCGCGCCGCCCCCCGATAGTCGGAATGCATCTCGGCCCAGACGAACAGGCGCAGGTAGCGCTCGTCGGCCAGGGTGTCGAACAGCACTCCCATGATCCCCGCCGCGGTCGGCACACCCCGCTCGGCCCTGATCCGCTCGCGTACCCGCTCCTCGACGCGATCGTTCTCGGCCGTCAATACCTCGCGGACCAGGGCGGCATAGGTGCCGAAGTAGTGGGTCACGAGCCCATGGGCGACACCCGCCGCCTCGGCGATCTGTCTCAAGCTGACATTGTCCGGACCTCGTTCCCTGATCAGCCGGGCCGCCGCCGCCAGCAGCTCCCCCCGCGATTCCTCGGGACTGCGCCTGCGTCGTCTGGGTGTCATGAACGGCAGCCTATTGTCCACTGGACAACCGGCTGCCGCCTGTACGCCATCGTCACCGTGCCGTCGTGGGCGCTGCAGCCACAGGAGCGATCACTTGGCGTGCTCGCCACGCCCGACGAGGGCGCACAGCCCAGCCGACCTCGTAGCGCAACTCCAGGAACCGGAAGTAAACCGTCCGCGCGGCCGCCCGGCCGGTGCGAGTGGATGGCTTGATGTCGCGCAACGCCTTCCCGAAGTAGGTGTCGTCGTCGGTGGGCTCCATCTCCCACAACGGCCGACCAAACCAGGCCCGCCCCTGCTCCACGTGCACCACATCCGAAGAGATCGTCCCGTCCGTCAGCCTCGCCGCCGCCCTGGCCAGCACGAACCCGGCCGGCATGTCGGTCTCCAGCGCCTCCAGGTCCTCGGCGGTGGCCGGAGTACGCACCCCCGAAGATCCTTCACCACAGCGGGCCCGCGACCTTGCCGAACACCTCGTCCAGATCGTCGACGTGGTGCAGCGAGGTCGGGTAGGTACGTGGCTTGAGGACACCAGGAAGTTTTTGCCCAATTCCCATCGTGTCAGTGGCTGCCCACGTCATCGCCCTCATAAGCGGGTTGGTTATCGGCCCCAGAATGGGGGGTCGCCCCAGTCACGGAGCGGCTGCCTCCTCGGTCGTAGTCCGGCTCCTGTACCAGCCCCGTGGGCTTTCCGACAGGACGCAAGGCGATCACCAGCACAGCTGCTCCGAAGAGTGCGATGAGCATGATCCAGACAGCGCCGACGTGCATGGCCTGAATAAACGCATCATCGGCAGCGTGGGCAAGAGTGGGCCGGTGGATCGCGGTGGCGACATGCCGGGCCTGTTCGGCGGAAACCCGCGCCCGGTCCTGCACCGGCCCGGGTACATCGCTCAGCGCGGGTTCGATCGCGCGCCGATACACGATCGACATGATCATGCCGCCTACTGCGATCCCGATCACGCTGCCGGTCTGTCGCACGGTGTTGGTGACGGCCGACCCGGCACCCGCCCGTTCCAACGGCAGGGAGCTGATCAATGCTGCCGTCACTGGGCCGATCACCATGCCGATTGAGAGGCCCTGGACCAACAACAGGATCTCGATCCAGATGAGTGGGGTTTGCAGTCCGAGGAACCCGTACGCGCCCATGGTCAGCGCCGCCACTGTGAGCGCTGGTGCGGTGACAGGACGTAGCGACCAGCGGTGAACCAGACGCGCGCCAAGGGGCGCCCCCAGGATCGCACCGAGCGCGGTCGGCAGACTGGCCAAGCCCGCCTCCATCGGCGAAAAGCCGCGTGCGCCCTGCAGATAGAACGCGTTATAAAAGGTGACGGCGGCCACAGCAAAGAGGAGCAATCCGAGCGCCGCGTTGCCGCCACCGAATGTACGTTGCGCGAGCAGTCGGGGGTCGAAGCTGGGCACCTTGATTCGCAGTTCGACGAGTACGAAAGCGGCCAGCAGGACCAGTCCGACGGCGATCGGCGCCCAGACATCTGCACGACTCCAGGCGGCCACCTGCCCCGCACGGATCAGCCCGTAGGCCAACGCCGCGAGCCCGCTGATCGACAGCAACATCCCAGCCGGGTCCAGCGGCCGCAGGATGGGGCTGCGGAAATTCGGGACCAGCATGGCGATCCCGACCAACGCCAGCGCCACGACCGGGACATTGACCAGAAAGACCGAGCCCCACCAGAAATGGTCGAGAAGCAACCCTGCCAGCACCGGGCCGACAGCCATTCCGATACCGGCAGATGTCGAGGAAATGGCGATCGCGGTTGCCCTCGCGGGGCCGGTGAAGGTCCACATAAGGATGGCCAGGTTGGCGGGCATAATCAGCGCGCTGCCTACTCCCATCGCGGCTCGAGCGGCAATCAGTTGGCCTGCGTCGCTTGCGTACGCCGCCCACACCGAGGACCCGGCGAAGATCACCAATCCAGTTGCGAGCACAGTCCGGTGACCGAAGCGATCACCCAGTGCGCCTGCGGTGAACATCAAGGTGGCGAAGGCCAGGGTGTACGAGCCTGTGGCCCATTGAAGCTCGGCCGGGCTGGCATCCAGTCCACGGACCGGGTCTACGAGGGTCTCCAAGGTGGTACTCAGGACGGTGTTGTCCAGCCAGATCAGCAGCGAGCACAACATGAGAACGGTAAGGATCAACCGCTGCCTGAACTTCGGCAACGTTGGGGACGTTGTCATGAATACCTTCGGGTGCTATCGGTAAAAACCTGAAGATTGGACCGTAGGCAATCGTCACACCTATGTCAATTTCTGAGTTAGCGAGTCGCCGGGGGCATATCATCAGGCCGCTGTCAATTTCCGAGTTAGCGAGTCGCCGGGGGCATATCATCACGCCGCTGTCAATTTCCGAGTTAGCGAGTCACCGAGGGCATATCATCACGCCGCTGTCAATTTCTGAACTTGTTGTTTAACCGCTGCTGTTTCAGGCGGATGTGTTCGGTGAGGGTTTCGGCTCGTTTCACGGTTTTCCCGGGTTCGTGGCGCGGGGTTGGCATGCGGTTTTTCGAGCCGGGTGGGCGTCCGGGGCCGGGCCGGCGACCGCGACCCGAAGCCGGTGCACGACCGAACCGCAGCCGTGGAATCGGCCGTCACTTACTGAGGGTTTCAAAATGAGGTGCGGAGTCTGCGGAGGCAGATGATGCCGCAGGCCAGGTCGAGCAGGGCTTGGTGCGGCGCAGGCCTGCCGCCCGTAGGTCGGCCGGCAGGAGTTCGTGCAGGCGTGGCCAGACGCCGGCGGCGGTCCAGTCTCGCAGTCGTCGCCAGCAGGTCACTCCGGAACAGCCCACGATCGAAGCGGGCACATCACGCCAGGCAACGCCTTTGTGGAGAACGTAGATGACACCGGCCAAGGCCAGGGCTGTGCCTGTACTGCCCTGCTGGTGTCCGGTAACCTCACCGCGCTCAGGTCAGCGCGGTAAGAGCGGCGTCCACGTCGGCCTCGGTGGTGTAGAGGTGAAAGGCGACTCGTGATCCGCCGTTGCGTACCGACGCCCGGATGCCGGCCGCTGCGAGGCGCTCGGCAGAGCCCGGTTTGGAGACGGTGACGATCGCGCTATTGCTGGGCGCCATGCCGAGCCCGGTACGAAACCGGTTGGCCAGCCGCACATCATGCTCGTGGATCGGGTCGATGCCGATGTCCAGCAGCAACTCCAGCGTCGGCGCAGCCGCAACGTAGGAGAACCACGGGGGAGCGATGTCGAAGCGCCGGGCGTCCTTGGCCAGCCGGAGCGGCGGGCCGTAGGACGCATTGCCCTCGCCCGCGTACCAGTTGGCCGCGGTTGGGCGGATGCGGTCGCGGACGGCCGGGCTCAGGTAGCCGAATGCGGTGCCGCGCGGGCACGTCAGCCACTTGTAGGCCGACACCGCGAGAACATCGAAGCGGGTCGCATCCACCGGGAGCCAGCCCGCCGCCTGGGTCGCGTCGGCGACGAGCAGCGCACCGTGCGCGCGGGCGGCGGCCACGATGTCGTCGATCGGGGCGACCTCACCGGTGGCCGACTGGACGAGGCTGAAGGCGACGGCGGCCGTTCGCTGGGTGATGGCGGCGGGCAGATCGGCGGGCGGCACCGTGTGGACGTCGAGGTCATGCACCAGCCAGGGGAACAGGTTCGAGGTGTGCTCGATGTCGGGGACGACGACGCGGGATCCGGGCGGCAGCGAGGCCGCCACCGGAGCCAGTACCTGCGAGGCGGATGCGCCCAAGGCGATGTCTCCGGGCATGGCACCGACCAGGAGAGCGAACGCGGTACGCGCACGGCCCGTCGACTCGTCCCACTTCTCCCAGCCATTGGCCCCGCGACGCCACTCGTCGAGGGGGGCCTGCAACGCCTCGAAAGCCGGACGTGGCGGTACCCCATAGCTCGCCGTGTTCAGCCATCCCGGCTCTGGTTCCCAAAGCTTCACTGCATCGACAAATTGCATTTCGTCACACTAGCCGGTGGGCCCTGCGTCCCAGATCTCCGTCAAGCGGCGCGGTGGACCCTTCGAGCCCGCCGAGGTGATCCTGACGTCCGGTGCGTACCGCTTTACGGCTTCAGGTGTGTTCGCCGCCGATATTACGGAGATCTCCCAGTACAAATGGGCGACGGGCCGGTACCGAGTGATCAGCATCGGCCGGGACTGCTACACGCAGGACGTCGTGCGTTCCAAAGACGGCAAGTACATCTCGAAGACACCGTCGGCGGTGGGGAAATGGATCGCCGCGCGGAACCTGAGCGGAGTCATATGGGGAGAGGACCTGGTCAACGGGAGGCCGGGATGTTCTTCGGGACCGAGGAGGGCCGTGGGGTGTGGGGCGGGCGGATCGCCTGGGAACTCTGGGTGGGTCCGGACAACCTTTCCACGCCATCATGAGGTGCACCCGGCCGGAGGGCGGTGACGCCAAGACCAAGACGATGAACATCATCTATCTCGAGGATGGGGAACCCCCGTCAGGATCACGGTCCCGCCCAAGCACCTCGATCACCGACGAATGGTGATCGACGATCCCTTGCGAAGAGCCTCGCCCCCACATGTCTGCCGCGAGCGACACCGGGAGTCAGCCGGCCCGGCGCAGGACATCAGCGAGGCTCACCAGGCCGACCGGGTCGAGGTTCAGGGCGGAGGCGATCGGACGGGATCTCGTCACTGCCTGCAGGCGGGCCGGGGAAACCCACTGGGAGCAACGGCAGAGCGCCCCGGTCCGACCCAACCCGGCCCCCACAAGATCCCGCCCGCCGACACCGTGACCAGCACAGTCTCGACGGTGCCGCTGGTCAGGCATATGCGTTGAGCACTCGACCTCTTGGCCGCTGGGGACACGTTCGGGAGAAGAGGTTCCGGTCAGCGGAGGTCGCGGATGAGATTGCCGATGACGGAGTTGACCTCGTCCGAGTTGAACGTATCCGTGCCGATCAGCAGGGTCACGGCCCGTTGGCCGTCATCGGTGACGGCGTTCCTGAACTTGTGGCCGCTGGCCATACTGCCGCTGTGTCCCCAGGTGACGAGACCTGGGGCGAGCCGATAGCCCTCGACTCCCAGGCCGTAGTCGTCGCCGAAGTCGTCCAGAATGGTCTGTTTCATTTCGGCGAGCTGGGCTGTGGCCAGCAGTTGCCCGGTCAACAGCGCGGTCCAGAAGGCGATCGCGTCGGCACCGGTGGAGATCAGCTCACCTGACGCGTCGGCCTCTGAGGTGTTCCATTCCGTCCTGTCCACCAGAGTCCCACCCTGCTTCACGTAGCCCCGCAGGTCCGGCTTGGGGATCGTGGTCCGGTCGCCAGGCCAGGAGGTCTCACGCAGTCCGAGGCGCTTGATGATCCGCTGGTCGATCTCGGTGGCCATGCTGCGACCGGTGACCTTCGTGACGATCAGCCCGGCCAGGTTGTAGTTGGTGTTGGCGTAGGCGAAGCCCGACGGAGCCCTGTCGGGCGGGGGCAGAGTCAGCGCCTGCTCCACCGTCTGCAAGGGCTCGATGTGATCCCAGCGGTGCGCCTCCTCGTTGTCCCAGAACGGCGCGTCCAGATAGTCGGGCAGGCCACTGGTGTGCTGCAGAAGCTGCCGGATCGTGATCTTGCGCCCGTCGTAGAACTTGGTGCGGATGAGATCGGGCAGGTAGTGGTCGACGGTGTCATCGAGCTTGATCTTGCCTTCGCCGACGAGCTGAAGCACGATCGTGGCTGTCCAGGTCTTGGTATCGCTGCCGATTCGGCTGTGCTCATTGCCGACGACCCTACGGCCCGTCCTGCGGTCGGCGAGGCCGACGCCGCCGTTCCAGACGCCGCAGCGCGGACTCTTCACCGTCACGGCGATCCCTGCGCCGACACTCGCCAGCGCCTTCAGCGCTGTCTGGATGGGCTTGATGTCACACCGTGGTGTCGCGGCCGACGCGGCAGGCGCCACCACCAAAGAGGCCGTGACCGCTAAGGCCGCGACAGCACTCGTCCTACCTCGCATGATGTCTCCTTTCACCGGGCGGCGTAACTGGTTTCGTTTTCGTGCTGGGAGTGCGGCCGCTACCGCGCCGAGCCTCGCTCGTACAGCTTCCGCGTCGAGACCGCGTATCGGCCGAGCGCTGCGGGGAGCACGGTCACGCCGCTGCCCGGTTGGTCTGGCACAGGCAGGCAACCGTTGTCGAGTTGGAACGCGTCGGTGAGGTCCTCGGTGTAGTAGCGGCTGGAGGCCGAGATGTCGCTCGGTAGCACGAAGCCGGGAAGTGCGGCGAGTGCGAGGTTCTGCGCGCGACCGATACCGGTCTCGAGCATCCCACCGCACCAGACGGGTATCCCGTGTGCGGCGCAGACGTCATGGATCCGCCGGGCCTCGAGGTAGCCCCCGACCCGGCTGGGCTTGATATTGATGATGCGGCAGGCGCCCAGTCCGATCGCGGCGGCGGCCTCGCGCGCGGAGCGGATCGATTCGTCGAGGCAGATCGGCGTGCGCAGCAACTTCGAGAGCTCGATGTGGCCGCGCAGATCGTCCTCGTCGAGCGGTTGCTCGATCTGGACGAGTCCGAACTCGTCGAGCCTGCGCAGGTGTTCGGCATCAGCGAGCGAGTAGGCGGCGTTCGCGTCGACCTGCAGCGCCAGCTCGTCACCGAACTCGCGGCGGACCGCGCGAACGGGCTCGATGTCCCAGCCCGGTTCGATCTTGAGTTTGATCCGAACATATCCCTGCTCCAGGTAGGCGGAGACCGATTCCAGCAGTTCCGCGATCGTGTCCATGATCCCTACGGACACCCCAGCTGGAACGCGGTCGCGCACCGCGCCGAGGTAGGTCGCCAGCGGCATCGCGTGCGCGCGGCACTCGGCGTCGAGGACCGCCGTTTCGAGCAGTGCCTTGGCCATGCGGTGGCCCTTGATCGGGGACATCGCGGCGGCGATCCGGGCGGCGCTCGGCCGGTGCAGCGCGGTGACCCTCGGCACGAGGTGATCGCGCAGGACGCGTTCGGCGTTGGCAGCGAACTCCGAGCTGTACACCGGTCCTGGGTCGCCGCCGAATTCGGCCCAGCCTTCGGCGGCATCCGTCACTACGTGCAGCAGGAAGGTGTGCCGTTCGGTGTCGGTTCCGCACGAGGTCCGGAACGGGCGGACGAGGGGAAGGCGGATCTCGATGAGGTCGATGAGTTCGATCTTCACGACTGTTCCTTCCTTGTCAGGTAGTACCAGCCGGACCTGCTGAACCCGGTCGCGGTGAAGCCCGCGTCGAAGACCGGGAGCAGGGCATCGCGTACGGCTGCCCGCCACTTGGCGGCGAGCGGCTGATCCTGGCGGCGCATTGTGACGACGTCCACTGGGACTCGGCACCAGTGCCCGTTTTCGTCACGTGCGCTGAACGGCTCGCCGTCCGGCGCGGGCCGTGGGTCGAGTTCCGCGCTCTCGAGGTCGGGTCCTGCGAGGTGGACGGGATGTGGATCGGAAAGCGGCCAGACGGCGGTGAGCCGGTCGGTCTCGTCGTGCCCGTTGATGCCGTCGTCGATCTGGCCGTAGAAGTCCACCGTGTACTCTGTGGCGCTCGCGCCGAGCTTGGCGAGGTTGAAGTGAGCGTTGCGGCTCACCAGCGGGTCGAAGGTCCAGACCATGGAGGTCGCGCCGCGTTCGAGCGCCCAGGCCCGCTGCGCCTGCTTGAGAGCGAAACCGACTCCGCGATCGCTGGTGCGGGCGGCTGCGATCATCGAGTAGACGGCAAGGGAAGTCGGCGAGCAGAAAAGCAGTACGGATGCGGCTGCGACGCCGTCCCCGTCGCTTGCATAGTGCACGGCGCCTCCAGCGTGCGCGAAGGCCCGCAGCACTTCGGACGCGGTCGGCGGTTGGGATTCGGGGGTCTGCCATACACCGGCGAGGAATCGCGATACCGGCTCGAGCGTGGGGAGGTCCTCGGCCAGCCGGATCCGGACACCCGCACGGGTCGCGGCGCGCATGGCGGTTTCGGTTGCGCTCGCCTGGGCCGAGGCGGGTACGGTCGCAGGGGCTGCCCGCGGCACCCTTGCTGGAACGTGCATGCTGACAGCGTCGCGTCTGTACTGACCATGTGCATTCGGCACCCGTCCAGAGATTCCGCGAATGTCTTGTACGTCTAGCCAAAGAGGTGAGGATGCTCGATACCGGAGTACCCGAGCTCGGACAAGTCCTCGATGCGTTGGGTTCTTCGCTGCTGCGGCCGTTGACCGTACTGCCGGAAAGGCCGGTACCGGTCTCGGGCGTGCTCATCTTCGAGCGGCGAGCCCCGCTTCCACCCGGCAGGGACGCGATCCTGCTCGCCGTCGGCGTAGGGACAGCCGAAGCGCAAGCGAAGGAGCTCGCTGCTTCGGCGGCCGCGGTCGGGTACGCCTGCCTGGTGGTGAAGAGTTTCGGCGAGCCGGTCACCGAGCTGGTGGAAGCCGCGCAGCGGTCCGGAATCGTGCTGCTTGCCGCCGACGAGGCCGTGGCCTGGCACCACCTGGACGCCATGATCACCTCAGCCCTTGCCTCCACGGTGCGTCTCGCGCAGGCCGCGGCCGCCCCGGCCATCGGCGATCTTTTCGCCTTGGCCAACGCGATCGCGGGGATGGTAGGAGGTGCCACGGTGATCGAGGATCCGCACCGGCGCATCCTCGCGTACTCGACTTTGCCCAGCCAGGCCATCGATGAGGGCCGCCGCCAGGGCATCCTCGGCCTCCAGGTGCCGGACGGCCCGGACTACGACGAGCAGTACCGCGCGCTCGTCCAGGTGGGGCGCACCTGCCGGTTCCCAGCCGTTCCCGGCGGTCTTCCTCGTCTCGGTGTCGCGGTCCGCGCGGGAAGAGAGGAACTGGGTTCGATCTGGGTCGTCGATGCCGAGGACGGCCTGGACTCTGCTGCCGAACAGACCCTTTCCAACGTGGCGGACATCGTATCGCTGCACCTGCTCGCGGCCCGTACCGCGGTCGATGCCGTCCGGCGCAGGCGCGCCGACCTGTTGCGGCGGCTGCTCGCCGACCCGAGCAGCGTCACCGCGGTGGCCCCACAGCTCGGTCTGGACCCGAACCTGCCCGTCGCGGTGGCCGCGTTCGCCGTCGCCTCGAGCAGTCCCGACGATGTTCTGGCGGCACACGCGGCCACCCGGCTCGCCGACTTGGTGAGCCTGCACTGCGAGGCCCACTACGGCAGGCACGGCTGCGCCTTGATCGACGGAACGGTCTATGCGCTGCTGCCGAGCAGATACTGGCCGCGCACGAGGCGCTGCCCCGCAGGCTCGGGCCGGCGGTCCGCGCCCACGATCTCGAGCACGGCACCACCTATGCGTCCACCATCCTCGCCTACCTGGACGCCAACAGGGATATCGCGGCCGCCTCCAATCGGCTGTCCGTGCACCCGAACACGATCCGGTACCGGCTTTCCCGCGCCGAGGAGATCTTCGGGTTCGATCTCGCCAACCCGGACGAGCGCCTGGTGCTGTGGCTGCGGTTGCGGCTCGGCGACCAGCTCGGCTGGTGAGCCTCATCGGCGACGGCGAAGGTCTCCGTTGGTATGCGTGGAGGACTCCGCCGAGCCGGTCTCGTCTGCGTACGTTGAGGTCCACAATTCTGGCTGGATCGGTGATCGGATCCGGGACGGCGCGTGGTAGGGCCGCCTGTTCCAGGGCTTGATGGGTTCGGTGCTCGTGCAGAAGTGTTCGTACTCGCCTGTGCAGCAATCGGGCCAAGCCGCCAGAACGGCCCGATTGGCCCAGTCCGGCTTGGGCCGCCCGGCCTGACGCCGCAACACCAAGATCTCCACGTCTTTAGACGCTTGGCCACGGCCTGGCAACATCAGCCAGCCGAACACCCGGACCGTGAGCAGATAGAGCAGGCGAACAGGCACAAGACGTGATCTTGTCGGCGTGGAAGGGCTCGGGTCAAACCGCAGCTCAAGGCGGCAGCTACGGCGTTTGGACGCGGTACAGGCGGGCGGAAGACCACCACCTGCGGGACTCGCGGGTTCGGCCCATCGAGCCGAGCGTATAGGCCATCAGGACCACCGTGCGGGCGTTGACGCGCTGCCACGGCGCGGCTTCCGCCGTCGGCACCTTCTGCATCCGCCGCTGAAGATCTCGCTGAGGTGAGCTGGCTGCTGATCGGGCGGGCGCCCGCACCCGTGTCGGCGATCAGGCGGATCTTCGCCGACATCACCACAAGCCCTGCCTTGAGGCTCGAGACAGGGCGCCTGCTGATCGAGCTGGTGAACAGCTGAGCGGACACTCAATTTGGGCGGGGCCTGAGCAGGTCCTCGACAAGGGTGTCCACCAGACCGCGGGGAATGCTCGACCCCGTCAGGGCGCAATAGACGATCGGGCCGACAAGAGCGTCAATCGTGGCGTCGGGGCCGAGTCTGGGCGAGACCTCGCCGGCGTCGATTCCGCGCGCGAGCATGTCGCGTTCTTGGCCACGGCGTGGACCGAGATAGCGCTCGTGAAAGCTCTTGGCTGTGTCGGGATCGTGCTGCGCCTCGGCGATGAGCGCGAGCAGGACCTTGCCGGCAGGGTCGCGGGTGAGGAATCGCGCGAAGCCGCGTAGGTAGCCACGGATGCTCTCTGCCGTGGGCTTCTCCGTCGGGACGGGAAGGCGTTTGTTGCTGTCTTCGATGAGCGTGTCGAGGAGGATCTCGACCTTCGAGGGCCACCAGCGGTAGATCGTCTGCTTGGCGACGCCGGCACGACGCGCGATCGCCTCGATGGTCAGAGCGCCGAAGCCGTGCTCGACGAGCAGATCGTCTGCGGCATGAAGCACAGCAGGCCCGCAAAACCTGTCGGCGAACAAGCCCCCCGCCATCCGGGCCTGGGCCGCGGCCAACAAGGTCGAGCTGTGCCTCACCCCGACCAGCGCCTCGTGGGCCAATCCGATCGAGGCGCAATTCGGGCCGCTGCGCACTTTTGTGATGAGCAACTCCAACCATCCCAACCACACCGTGCAGACCCGCAAGCTTCAGGCCTACCTGCGCTGGCGCAACGCCAACGCCCGCCACCCGGACGTCCTCGCCGCACAACGGCGCGAACGCGCGCGGGTCAGAAGCGAAAACCAACGCCGTTGGGGACGTCCAGCCGCCCAAGCAGCATGATCACCCAACCCGGCCAACGTTCATGGTCACCGCACTAGGGCCTGTTGCGAAAGTGCTGGTCACAGTCGCTGGTGCGTCTGACCCCGTTGCGGCGTGTGTCGGTGCGACCTCGTAGGCTCTCGGCCACGTAGTCGAAGGGATTGCCATGGAAGACCCGACGGGTATCGCAGCGCTGGCCAAGATCCTGCCTCCAGATCTCGGCGCGGACGAGGAAATCGACTGGTCGGCAGCAGAGGCGCGGTGGGGCACGCGGTTCCCGCGCGACTACATGGCCTTCATGTCCATCTACGGCGCCGGCTCGGTCGCCGAGGTCGGCATCCTCATGCCGTTGCCCAAGGAGTACATCCAATGGGACCCCGGGACCTTCGAGGAGGAGACGGAGAACGCCCGAGACACCTGGGAGATGCTGGGCGGTCAAGAAGGCCTCGACATCGACCCGAACCACATCCTCGCCTGGGGCATCACCTCGGGCCCTGACATCCTGTGCTGGCTAACCACCGACCCCGACCCCGACCAGTGGCCCGTTCTGGTCTGCGGCCGACATACCCGCGAGGATTTCACACTCTTCCCCTGTGGCATGGTCGAATTCCTCCGCAGGCTGCTTCTGAACGAGTACGACCCCTATCCCCTCAGCATCGACCTGCGCGACGCCTCGCCGCGCTACGTGCACTGGCTCGAAGAACAAAGGCGCTGGAAAGCAGGCTTGGACCCCGACTCCGGTGTTCTACGATCAGCCGACCACTAGGGTCTGTCGCGAGAGTGCTGGTCACAGCCACTCGTTGATGGCAGCGACCAGCACGGTCGCCCCATAGCGGACGGCCAACTTGTCGTATCTCGTGGCCACGGCCCGGTGCCTCTTCAGCCGGTTGATCCCGCACTCCACCGCATGGCGCTCGCGGTAGTCGATCTTGTCGAACTTCGGCGGCCTGCCACCTCGCGAACCGCGCTTCTTGCGGTTGCGGACCTGGTCGGCCTTCTCCGGGATCGTGCAGCCGATACCGCGTCGGCGCAGGTAGGCGCGGTTCTCGCGGGAGCCGTAGGCCTTATCCGCCCGGACCTTGTCCGGCCGGGACCGCGGCCGGCCGGGACCGATCCGAGGCACCCGGATGGCCTCCAGGACCGGCTGGAACTGCGGGCTGTCGTGCCGGTGGCCGGCGGTGACGAGCAGTGACAGCGGCTTCTGTCCCTGCTCGACCGCCAGATGCAGCTTGGTGGTCAGCCCGCCGCGCGAACGCCCGAGGCCGTGGTCGTCTGGCTCGGTGTCGACGACGCCACCGGGAGGTTCCTTCTGCAGTGCCCCTTTTTCCGTGCCCCGGCAGCGTGTTGGTGCGCCCTGGCGATGGTGGAGTCCACACTGACGTCCCACGTGACGAGGCCCTGCGCGTCGGCTTCGGCCTGCAACTGCTCGAACATCCGCTTCCAGGTGCCGTCGCGCTGCCAGCGCCGGAACAGGTCGTAGGCCCGGTCCCATGGCCCGTACCGCTCCGGAACGTCCCGCCACGGTGCACCGGTCCTGGTCCGCCACCGTATGCCATCGATCAGCTGCCGACGCGTCCACGTCGGCGGCCGGCCCGGTTCTTGCCCGAAGGCAGCAACGGCTCAAGCCGAGCCCACTGGCTGTTTGTCAGATCTCCGCGCCCCACGGCGCTTGATCATCTACGTCTTTGATCGACTTTCGCAACAGGCCCTAGTAACCCTGGCGGGCCGAGGGAGCGTCCAGGCCGGCGGCGTGTTCCGCAAGTCCGGTCGCCATGGCCTGCATGAAGCGGCGGAGATACCACTGGAAGACCCAGCGCATCCCTCGGCGAGCCAAGTACGTGCCGTGCCAGCGAATTCGTGTTCCGCCGCCGGGCAGTTCGTATAGTTCCACAGCGGCGTGGTAGTCGGCCATTTGCCGGTTTTCCACACCCTCGTACGCGAACCGACGTCCGGGGTCCAGAGCGGTGATCCGCTCCTTGGTGACGACCTTCCCGGTACGGAAGGCGCGGATCGCGCCGACGCCGTCTCGTCCATCGGGTGAGAGGCCACGCGACTGACCGGTTTCCAGCGCGTCGATACGCGACCATGCGGGCCAACTCTGCGGGTTGAGCAGTAATGTCCACACTGTCGCTGGCAGCGCCATGGATTCGGCTGAAACGTCGTACGACTGCATTCCGGGATTCCTCACGCTGTTCGGCTGTTGCCTTGGGTTGGTTGATCACGATTGGGGTCCAGCTGCGACCCGAGCCGGTGGTGCGGTAGAGCTGCGACGAACCGACAAAACTTTGGGGCAGGTTGCCGGTCTGACCCGACACCGCGTAGCCAACTCATCACCACCAACGGTGCGCTCTCACCGCCAGGGCGCAGTAGCCGACCCGACCCGCTCGGCACGGGCACCGACGCGCTCGACGCCGCTCGTTTTGCGGAGTTGTGCCCCGCTAGTAACGGCGGTCTGTTTCCGCAGCCGCGTCATCTCGTTGTTCGAGCGAAACTCCCGAGATCATTGGGAGTTCAGGGGTGGGTCGGCTGATCTCGCACATGGCGAAACGCGTCTCTGATCTCGGACACCAGAAGATCCGGCTGTTCCAGGCCAGGGAAGTGTCCGCCGCGGTCCAGTTCGTGCCACGTGCGGAGGTCCTGGTAGCGCCGTTGCGCCCAGCGACGTGCGGTCGGCCAGGGATCGGCCGGGAACAACGAGCAGGCGGTGGGGGTGGTCACTGGTTGTGCGTTCTCGTCTTCCGCGCTGCGCGGTACCCACCTCATCGCCTCCCAGTACCACCGAGCAGTGGAGGCGCCGGTGCCGGTCAGCCAGTACAGCGCAATGTTGTCGACTTGCTTCGACACGCTCACACCACCACCGACCTCGGGCCGGGTGTCGGCGTAGGCGGCGAACTTCTCACCGAGCCATGCGGCCAGGCCGGCAGGTGAGTCGAGCAGAGAGTAGCCGAGCGTCTGCGGGCGCGTGCTCATCAGCATCCCGAAGCCGTAGCCGTCCGTCAGATGCACGTCACGCCTGTCCAGCAAACTCTGTTCCGCCGGGCCCGGTGCGATCCGGTCCTCCGGCAGGGGAGATGCCAACGGCGTCGTCAGGTGCAGGCCTGCGACGCGCTCAGGAGCAAGACGCGCCAGTTCGGTGCTCACAAAAGCACCCCAATCCCCGCCGTGCGCCCCGAAACGCTGGTAGCCAAGCACGGTCATCAACTCGGCCCACGCCCGCGCGGTGCGGCCCGGGTGCCAGCCCCGCTCACGTGGACGGTCACTGAACCCGAACCCCGGCAGCGCTGGTACGACCACGTGGAAGGCATCGCGTGCGGAACCGCCGTGAGCGACCGGATCGCTGAGCGGCCCGAGCACGTTCTCGAACTCAAGCACCGAGCCGGGCCAGCCATGTGTCATCAGTAGCGGCAGCGCTGTCGGTTCCGGTGAGCGAACATGCCAGAACGCGATACCCAAGCCGTCAAGACGTACCCGGTAATGCGGAATCGCGTTCCACTGGTCTTCCCTCGCGCGCCAGTCGTGCTGTCGCCACGCATCGAGCAACGTCGCCAGTTGCTGCAACTCGATTCCTTGCGTCGAGTCCGGCACGGTCTCGGGTTCGGGAAGCCGGACCCGGTCCAGGCGAGCCCGCAGATCAGCCAGGTCGTGATCAGGGACGTGAATAGCGAAGGGCTCGATTTCAGGCACCGTCGCCTCGCCCGAAGAGACATCGATCATGGAACAAAACCTAGGGACAGATTGTCACTGACCCAATGCACGAGATTGCGGTGCAACGGTCAAGAATTGCGATAGACCGAGGGGCGCGCTCCGGTGTGCCGCAAGAAGGAAGCCGACAGAGCGCCCGGGCTGGCGAAGCCACACCGCAGCCGCAATCTGGGCGATGGCCAGGTCGGTGTCGCGCAGCAGCCGCTTCGCCTCCTCGATCCGTAGCCGGGTGAGGAACCGGCTACGGTGTCACCCCGGTCGCCTCCTTGAAGACCCTGACGAAGTGGTAGACGCTGAGGTGCACCTCGCCGGCGATGTCAGCCAAGGTGACCGGATCGGCCAGCCGCTCGCGCATCATCGCGACGGCTGCACGGACGCGTGCATCCTCCCGCGTCAGCGTCCGAAGAGCCGCCCGTCGCGAATGGCGGGTGAGCAGGTGCGCGGCAAGGAAGGCGGCCGCGGACTCGGCATACAGATCATCGGCCTCGCTCAGGCAATCGACCGCTCGAACAGCCTCCTCGATCAGCGGGTCTCCCCCAGCCAAGGACGCGGCCATGGCCTCATAGTCCACCGCGCGACCGCCCAGTTGCACCGCGACCGAATCGACGGTGCCACGCGGGATGTGAACCTGCACGCTCCGCATCGACCCGTCCCCGCGATAACGGCGAAGGACGGGCTGATCCGGGATCCCCAGCTCAAGCCGTCCCGGTGCCCACGTGTAGCGGCTCCACCGGCCACCACTTCGCGCCTCCATCACCGCCCGTCCCGCGACCGGCAGCACCAGGTGCAGATCCGCTGCGCCTGGCAATTCCATGTCCTCGGCAACAGGGACATGCTCGAACCGCTGAACAAGCAAGGACTGCCAGCCGGCGTCCTCCCAGCTGCAATACGTGCGCCGAACGTAACGAGCCATGTCGAAACCGACATATGGCTGGAGATCGAAACGAGTGGAGTCGAACACCATGACATCGAGGTTACCGACGGGGGCGCCGAAGAGCGCTGGTGTCAAGCGTCCTGGCCTGCTCGCCGTGGTCGTGCCCGGCCACGACGATATTTCCGTCCCGCGGGTACTCGTCGATGTCCGTGACTATCTTGAGCTGCTGCGCGATAACGGGAACACGAAATCGCCGACCGCAAGGTCAACGGATGAGCGAGCTGACGGAACGGGCGAGCTGCACACCGCGCCCGCTCGCGCCGTCCGACTTCGACGCCGCCACCAGCAAGCCGAGTTCGCCACCGGATCCGACCCCGGCCCACAAGCCGGTCCAGCACCGGCATCGGTGACCGCACCACCCTGGTTCGCGCACGCCGCGTTGAGCGCGCTCTTCTGCCGCATCGCGCGCCTTGCGCGTGTTCGACGGACATTGCCTGGCCAGGTCTAGCACTGTGATCTACGACGTCGTCACCTCCGTTCGGGTCGGTCGGTGCGGCGGCGGCTGGCGAGGTCTGCGACACCGCTGTATGCGGTGAGCTGCTGTTTCAGGGCGGTGTTGGTGTGCTGTGGGTGCTGGTTCTCCAGCTCCAATCCGTGAACGACGCGGGCCGGTAGCTGTGTCAGGATCCGCAGGTCGTCGCGTTCGGCGCGGATGAAGCCAGATCCTGCTTCGCTTCTCGAAACGTTCTGCGACTCCAGAGGCCTGCGGGCGCTGATCATCGCCACGACAGCATGAGTGCGGCCGGTGGAGCCATGGAGGTGACCGGCGTCCAGGATCAGTTGTCTCGGGTCCTGCGGGCGCTGTCGCGAAGCTGGGCCACCGCGCGGGCGATGAGGTCGCTGCGTCGTCGATCCTGGCGGGCGTGGACGACGATGCGCCGCGAGACGGTGGGGCGAACCAGGGGCCTGGCGACGACTCCGTGGGGGAGCTCCGCAACGGCCAGGCGCGGCAGGACGGTGACACCGATGCCCGTCTCCACCAGTCGCAGCGCCGCCCTGTGGTCGTCCAAGCGAGCGGCATGGCGCGGCGTGAATCCGGCGGCCCCGCAAGCGGCCAAGATGATCTGTCCGATCGGGCTGTCGTAGATGTCGTGGTCTATCCAGGGCTCACCTTCGAGGTCCCGGAAAGCCAGTTCACGGGCATCGGCAAGGGGGTGGGCACCGGGGAGCACGGCGACGAGCTCCTCGATAGTGAGCTCATGACGCTGGTAGCCGTCAAGGTGTACTTCGACTCCGTTGGCGGGCTCAGTCCGGATGTCGAGGTCAGGTCGTCGTCGGCCGCGCCCGTCGACGGGTTCGTTGAGGCTGATCTCGACGGTGAGGTTCGGTTGGTGTTGGCGAACGGTCCGCACGACCTCTGGGATCCACCGCTCGGCCGCTGAAGCAAAGCAGGCGATTGCCAGATGCTGCGCCTGACCGCCCCGGAGGTCTGCAACGACTCGTTCAAGGCGTCCGAAGTCGGCGAGGAGCGACTGAGCTTGATCTGCCAAGTGCCGTGCGGCATCGGTGGCGCTGATACCGCGTCCTTGCTTCTCGAAAAGGACTAGTCCGGTTTCCTTCGCCAGGGCGGTCATGTGCTGGCTGATCGTCGCCGGAGAGTAGCTGAGGTTCCGCGCCGCTTTGTTGATCGACCCGGCTGCCAGGACTGCGCGCAAGATCGCGAGGCGTTGCGGGTTGAGCATGGCATCGATAGTAAGGCAATGCCGAATTATAAGGCGTATTTGTTTGCTTGTTACGAGTCTTGTCGTCGATCGAAGATGGCATCGAGCAGAAGATTCGCCGTCGTTCGGACGCGGTGAGAGAGGGTTGGCGATGGACACGACGTTTTGGGACGAGGCGGACCGCCTCCTGATCCGCTATGGAGCCGGCTTCACCCCGCGGGTCATCGAACGTGCCTCTGGTGTGTATGTCTTCGATCGCCAGGGCAGGCCGATTCTCGACTTCACCTCAGGACAGATGAGTTCCATCCTCGGCCATGCACACCCAGACATCGTGGCAACGGTTTCGTCCGCGGTTGCATCGCTGGACCACCTCTTCAGCGGCATGCTCAGCACTCCCGTGCTGGAGCTCGCCCAGAGGCTCACCGCGACCCTGCCCCCAACGCTCAGCAAGATGTTGCTGCTCACCACAGGAGCCGAGGCGAACGAGGCCGCTATCAAGATGGCCAAGCTCTCCACCGGCCGGTTTGAGATCATCTCCTTCGACCGCTCCTGGCACGGCATGACCCAAGGGGCCGCCGCCGCGACCTTCTCCGCGGGGCGGCGCGGCTACGGTCCGCCGACACCGGGAAATTTCGCGCTGCCCGCGCCGAATGCCTATCGTTCGCCGTTCCGATCCTCCGACGGGTCACACGACTGGGAGGCTGAGCTCGCCTACGGCTTTGCCATGGTCGACCGGCAATCCGCCGGGAGTCTCGCCGCCTGCCTCATCGAGCCCATCCTGTCGTCAGGCGGGATCATCGACCTGCCGGCCGGGTATCTGCGTCGCCTCAAAGAGATGTGTGACGAACGCGGGATGCTGCTCATCCTGGACGAGGCGCAGACCGGTCTCGGCCGTACCGGAGCGATGTACGCGTTCGAGCGCGACGGGGTCGCACCCGACATCCTGACGTTGTCGAAGACCTTGGGAGCCGGATTGCCTGTGGCGGCCGTCGTCACGACTGCCGAAATCGAGCAGGTCTGCCACGACCGGGGTTTCCTGTTCTACACCACCCACGTCTCCGACCCCTTGGCGGCTTCCGTCGCGCTGACGGTTCTTGACGTCATCGAGCGCGAGAACCTCACAGAGCGTGCTGCGACGCTAGGCGATCAGCTCACCGACCGGCTGCTGGCGCTTCGCGACAACTACGAAGTCGTCGGTGACGTTCGCGGCCGTGGCCTGCTCCAAGGTGTCGAGCTCGTCAAGGACAAGAAGAGCAAGGCGCCCGCCGACGCACTGGGCAACGCGATCACCTCGGCCTGTCTCGAACGAGGCCTGCACATGAACATCGTCCAGCTACCTGAGATGGGCGGTATCTTCCGCATCGCCCCGCCTCTCACGATCAGGGACGACGAACTACACACCGGCGTGGACATCATCGAGGCGTCTCTCAAAGCCGTGCTCGCCGCCGCCAGGTGATGTGAATCACTATCCCACGCCCGTCGCCGACGGCATTCACCAACTGGCGGGCCAGGACCTGTTTGGTCGCGAACGCCGAATCGTCCGGCACGCCCGCCTGTCGTCGACCGCAGGTTCTGTGCGGGAAGGCTCGCTGTTGACGCGAACAGACGGTCATCTCGCTGAGCTCACCGCTGGATCCCGCCGTGAGACTACCGACGAGGGCCGGCGCGCACGTGCACACGCGTCCCTTGCAGGCCGAACAGGATGAGAAGCTCGACCACGCCGCCGTCTGCACTGCCCAGCCAGTGTGGCAAGGACGTGTCGAACTCGGCTGCCTCACCGGCCGACAACGTCAGGTCGCGCTCGCCGAGCACCAGCCGCAGGCGACCGTTGAGCACGTACAGCCATTCGAAGCCTTCATGAGTCTGCGGGGTCGGTTCGAGCGGTTTCGGCTGAGCGGGGATGATCATCTTGAACGCCTGCGTACCGCCCGGCCGCCGGGACAACGGGACGAAGATCATCCCGAACCGCCGGATCGGCTTCAGGTGGATCCGGGGGTCGCCCGTGCGCGGGGCACCGACGAGGTCGTCCAACGGAACGTCGTAGGTACGGGCCAGCGGCAGCAGCAACTCCAGGGTCGCCCGGCGCTGCCCGCTCTCCAGCCGGGACAGGGTGCTCTCCGACACCCCGGTCGTCGCCGCGAGGTCTGCGAGGGTGATCCCCCGGTCGCGACGTAGCGCACGCAGCCGCGGCCCCACCGCGTCGAGCACGTCTTCCGTTTCGCCGTCCACGAGACCATCTTGCCAGAACAGCAAGAATCCGTGCCAGATCGCGGTGAGCCTGGCAAGACTGAGCGCGTCCCGACAGAAGGAGCCTCGATGAGCACCACCGATATGATCACGTTCTGGGACGGCGTCTACGCAGCCCGACCAGCAGCCACCGACCCGCAGCCGAACGACCGTCTCACCGAGACGATCACGGGCCTGCCGCCCGGCGACGCGTTGGACCTCGGATGCGGCGACGGCGGCGACGCGCTGTGGCTCGCCCGCCGGGGGTGGCACGTCACCGCCGTCGACCTCTCGGCCGTGGCGGTCGAGCGGCTCGCCGGCCTTGCCCGCTCACACGGCCTGGGCGACCGGGTCATCGCCGAGCGGCACGACCTGCACGAGTCCTTCCCGCAGGGCGGGTTCGACTTGATCTGCGCCCACTACCTGCACACCCCCTTCGACCTGGACAGAGCAACCGTCCTGCGCGCGGCCGCGCACGCGCTGCGCTTGGGCGGGCGGCTGCTGGTCGTCGACCACGGCTCGACCGCGCCGTGGTCATGGAACCAGGATCCCGAGGCCCATTACCCGACCCCACGGGAGGTCGCCGCGGGTATCGATCTGGACCCCGCGACGTGGATGGTCGAGCGGGCCGACGCACCCCGCCGGATCGCGACCGGACCGGGCGGGCGCACCGCCGAGGTCACCGACCACGTCCTGCTCATCCGCCGCCCCGCCTGACCCGGCGCCAGAGCCGCTCCCCCACGAAAGAGACCACCATGCCCACCGTCTCCCGCCGCAACCGCCGCCGCGACACTCCGCCGCCCCGGACCGGAAGCAGCGAGATCGAAACCCTGCGCGGCTTCCTCGACTACCTACGGACCTCGATTGCCGCCAAGGTCGACGGTGTCCCCGAACCGCAGGTCCGAAAAGCCGGAGTGCCGTCGGGCACGAACCTGCTCGGCCTGCTCAATCACCTTACTTTCGTCGAGCGCTCGACGTTCCTCGGGGACGAAGTCACCGACTGGCAGGCGACGTTCCAGGCCGCACCAGCGGACAGCGTGGCCGACGTCGTCGCCCGCTACCGAAAGACGGTCGAGCGCGCGAACGACGTTCTCGACGGGTGCACCGATCTCGGCGCACCGGTCCCCCGGCCGCGGCCGGAAAGACCCGCTCCCAGCATCCGCTGGGCACTCACCCACATGATCGAGGAGACCGGCCGCCACGCCGGCCACGCTGACATCCTCCGCGAACTGATCGACGGCGCGACCGGGCGCTGACTCCACCACCTTCTCCAGGACAGGAACCCATGATCACCGCAACACGGCCGTCGTCGCGCCGCTCCCTCCAATACGCGCGCATGGTGGCGACCGTCGCACTCACCCTCCTGCTCACGATCTGTACCGCGGCCTGCTCCACACCAGCCGCCGACGACGTTCCCCCCTACGCCGTCGCCACGCGGGACGACGCCCAGTTCACAAGCACCTTCCGGCACGAGTTCGCCGATGTCGACGGCGTCCGGATGCACTACGTGACCGGCGGAAGCGGCCCGCCAGTGGTGCTGATCCACGGTTGGCCGCAGACCTGGTACGGCTGGTGGCCGATCATGCCGGCGCTCGCCGAGCACCACACCGTCTACGCCGTCGACCTCCCCGGGCTGGGCGACAGCACCGGCTCCCCGACCGGCTACGACAAAGCCACTCTGGCGCGGTACGTGCACACCCTGATCGCCGATCGGCTCGGGGTGCGCGACGCCCGCGTCGTCGGGCACGACTTCGGCGCCGCGGTGGCGTTCCATTACGCCACCCAGTTCTCCGCCGACACCGCACGCCTCGGCTACCTCGACCTGCCGCTACCCGGGCCCGCGATCGATGCGTCCACATACCGCTCACTGAGCTGGCACATCGCCTTCCACTCCCAGCGCCGGATCCCCGAGACGGTGGTCAGCGACGACGTCCGCGAGTACCTGGCAATGTTCTACCCCCAGGTCTCGTTCGGCGGCACGGCGTTCGGCGGCACCTCAGATCGATCCCCGTTCACCGACGCCGAGATCAACGAATACGCACGGACCTACCGCCGGCCCGAGGCCCTGTCGGGCGGCTTCGAGCTCTACCGCGCCCTCGACAAGGACGTCCGCGACACCGTCGCAGCAGCACCGATACGTGTCCCGACCCTGCTCATGACCGCCCAGGGGCAGCTCAACCCGATTCGGGCCACCGCGGCCCCGCGAATGACCAACATCGTGCGCGCGGTGGATGTGCCGAACGCAGGGCACTGGCTCGTCGAGGAGAACCCCAAGTTCGTCACCGCGGAGCTGCTGCGCTTCCTCGACGGATGACCCCGCCCCCAGCTCTCGGGTACGCCGTCCGATCGATCGACGCCACCCGAAGCTCCGGAAACCGCCACCAACCAGCAGGAACGCCAAGATACCGTCCTCCCGATCGCGGGCTACCTCGGCCGCTTCGGCCTTCTCGACGAGGCGGCGGTTCTCCCTCGAATTTCAACGGGGCGCGTGGTTCCTGCGGCAAAGGAGGGATGTTGGTAAGAAGCGTGACGGCAGCCGTCCGGCAGCAACAGGCGCCCACGGTGTCAGCCACCGCGCCGGCCCGTCCATGCTCAGTTCGCCGACAGTGCTCAGTGCGTCAGCAGGTCGTCTAGTTCGGCCGCGAAGAGCAGGGCGGGGTCGAAGTCCATTCCGGCGAATTGGCCGGCGAGTTCCAGGGACAGGACGCCATGCAACCGGGTCCAGAAGCTCAGGGCCCGATGCAGGACCGCGGGCGGGGCGGGGTGGCTGCCCGCCCAGTCACGGTGGTCTGCCAGGTGTGCGTCGAACGGCGTCGCGGGACTGTCCGAGGGCAGCGCTGTGCAGGCGTCGAGCAGGACAGTCATGATCTCGGATGAGATGAGTGTGATGTCGTCGGGCGCGTGGTAGCCGGGGACGGGGGTGCCGTAGATGAGGAGGTACCGCTGGGGGTCCTCCAAGGCCCAGCCGCGCACGGCGTGTGCCAGCGCCGCCAGGTCAGCACCTGCGACGGCGGCCGAGTGGAGGGTGTCGGCGAGGCTTCGGTAGGCGTCCCTGATGAGTTCGGTGATCAGCTCGTCGCGGCTGGCGTAGTAGCGGTAGAGCGCGGGTCCGCTCATGCCCATCTGTTTGGCGATCGCATTGAGGGAGAGCGCGGAGGCCCCCGTCGTGGCGATCTGCGCCCACGCGTGTTCCTTGATCTCCGCGCGCACCTGCGTGCGGTAGCGCTCGCGGGGGGTCTTCGTGTCCATCTTCGCCATGATCTGCCGCCTTCCCCACCCGTGAAGCTACATCTTGAAGATTCAGTTAGAAGGTATCACGAATCTTATTGACCCTCCGTACCCGTGGCTGTTATAACTTCTAACGAAAGCAAGATGTTGTAGCCAATCGTGGGTGTGCGGCGCGGATCGCAGCCGTGCACCCGGCAGACGAAGGGAAACGCCATGACGACCGTGTCCACGTCACTCGCCCGCACTGGCCGGCCCACTCCGCTGGCGGTGACCGTCTCCTCCTGGGCGGTCCCCGTCATGGTGCTCGGCCAGTTCGCCCTGATGGCGATCGTCCCGGTCGCCATCGCGTTGGTCGGCGCTCTCCGCCACGCCCGCGACCGGACGGTCCGCTGGGCGGCCGCGCTTCTCGCCCTCACGTACGCGATCCCGCTCGTCATCTGGCTGACGCGGCCCGACGGCGCGCCGAGCCTGTCGAAGGACATCCACCCCGCGTTCGTCGGGTTGATCGTCGCCGCGTCCGCCGCACTCATCGTGGCCATCCTTCGAGCCCGCCGGCACTGATGGAGCGTGCCCGCCCCGGCACCCTCGCCTCCTACGGCAGCGCCTCTACCTCGTCCGGATCTGGCTGTGGCACGCCCTGCCCAAGCGGTGACGTCACCACCCCGATCGCCACCCGACTGCCCCCACAGCCGCGTCGCCGACGCCTGCGGCCGGCCGAATCCGGCACCGTCACCGGAACGGCCGTCCTGACCTCGTAGTGCCCGGCGACATCTACAGCAGCACCCCATCCCGGGCACCCGAGCGTTCGCTCCCGGTCCCCCGCAACGAAAGGAACACCATGTCCAGCAATGCCCCGTCGAACACGCGAACCGTCCACCCCAGGACCCGCACTCGCGTCGCCGCGCTCACGACGTCACTCGCCGTCGCCGGCGTCCTCGCAGGCAACATCCCGGCCGCACAGGCCGCCACCGCAGAGCCCCGCCCCACCCACCACGGTGGTGGACTCCAGTGTCGCGGCGCAGGCGTCGACCCCACCGCCAAGGTCCGCTACCGGACCAAGATCTTGATCAAGGCGCCGCTGAGCACCATCTGGAAACTGCAGACCGACGTGGAACGCTGGCCCACCTGGCAGAAGCCCGTGGCCAGCATGAAGCGCCTGGACCCAGGCCCGCTCCGCAAGAACTCGCAGTTCCAGTGGACCACCCCGGTGCCCGCCACTCCCGTCAGCCCGCCCACCACGCTGGTCATCACCTCCACCGTCCGCCAACTGCAGCACCACACGTGCATCCGCTGGACCGGGCCCGCGATCGGCAAAGGGCTGCGCATCGACCGGGGCGTCCACGTCTGGACCTTCACCAAGGTCAAGGACGGCATCCTCGTCCGCACCGAGGAGACCCATGCCGGCGACCAGATCGAAACTGACGTGCCCCTCGCCACCGACTTCCTCGGAAAAGGTCTCGAGGCCTGGCTGCGCGACCTGAAGACCACCGCCGAGGCCCGCACCGGCCACCAGCCACGCGGCCACCGCTGACACAGGACGACCACGGCCCGGGATCTGGACCGGGCTCTGGAACTCGTGGGCTCCGGCAATCCCGGAGCCCACGAGACGTAGCACCGAGAAGGGCCCTGCCGATCACCTCGCGAGCTTCCTCGGCGTAGCTGCTCCAGCGGCCCAGCGACAGGCCGGCAGGGTGATGCTGCGGCTGCGTACTGCAGGCGGCCCGCGGTGCCGTAGCAGCCCAGCAGCGGTGTCAGCCCTTGTAAGAGCCTGTGATTGCGCCCCTGGAATCGTGCTGTGACTGCCAACCGTGGATCAGTAGGTCGAACACTGTCTCCACCGCCGCGCGTGGATCGTGTCGGCCCTTGGCCAGGGTCGGGATTTGCAGGACGAACCGCGCGAGTGCTGAGCATGCGAGGTCGTCCGTCTCCCGGCCGAGTTCTTCCGCGATCACGGTGCCGAGGGTGGCCGCATGCCGCATCCACATACGCTCCGCGTGCTTGCTGAGCGCGGGCGTTTGGTCCACCAGTGCGGTGAACCGATGCAGACGCGGATCCGACGCGATCGACACCCAGGACTTCAGCGCGTGGGCGCGGAGCGCCTCGACCACGCCTTGGCCCGAGGGCCGTTCGCGGACGGCGGCGACCAGCTCCGCCTCGATGTCCTCGTCGCGGTCGAAGACCAGTGCCTCCTTGCTCGGGAAGTGAGCGAAGAGGGTCGTCGTCGATACGTCGGCCCTTTCGGCGATGTCGCGGACGCTCACTTGTTCGAAACCCTGCTTCAGGAAGAGCTCCAGGGCGGCATCGGCGATGGCCTGCCTCGTCGCGGCCTTCTTGCGCTCGCGACGGCCAACGGTCGGAGAGTCGGGCATGGCGTCACTGTATCCCACAACTGGAACGGAGCCGAAACTGTAACGGTTGCACTTATGGACTCGTTTCTCGTTTGGTGGCCTCCGAAGGGGTTGCCGCCCCGTGGGGGCGCGGCACCGGTCATCGCCGCGCCATGGCACCACCGGGCACCCCGCCCGACGAAAGGAATCCACCGTGGACTCTCCGACGCCCGCAAACGCGCGGATCAGCATCATCGGTGCCGGCCCGGGAGGCCTCACGTGTGCACGCATCCTGCAGCAGCACGGCATTCCGGTGACGGTGTACGACCGCGCTCCGGATGTGCACTCCCGCAACCAGGGAGGCTCGCTCGACCTGCACGAGGAAGACGGCCAACTCGCACTCCGTGAAGCGGGCCTGCTGGAGGAGTTCTTCGCGCTCGCCAGGTTCGAGGGTCAGGAAATGCGCCAGATGGACCCGGCGGGGAGCGTCCTTGCCCACCATGTGCCGGAGGAGGGCGAAACGGTCAGTCCTGAGATCGACCGCGGACAGCTTCGCGATCTCCTGCTGCGCTCACTCGCTGCGGGGACGGTTCAGTGGGGACGCACTCTCGAATCAGTGGGCGGACCGGCCGACCGCACGTTGACGTTCACCGACGGGACGGCTGTTGAGGGGGATCTCGTGATCGGTGCGGACGGCGCCTTCTCCCGCGTCCGCACCGCGGTGTCACCCGCGACACCGCGCTACACCGGGGTCAACTTCCTCGAGGCATGGTTCGACGACATGGAGAACGCGCACCCCGAGCTTTCCGGACTGGTCGGGAAGGGCAGCGCCCATGCCGCCGACGGGGAGCGCGGTCTCTTCGCTCAGCGGAACAGCGGCGGCCACATGCGCGTCTACATCATGCAGCGCGTCCCCGTGGACTGGATCGCGGCGAACGGGCTTCGTCCCGAGGACACCCAGGGCATCCGCGCGCATCTGCTCCGCGAGTACGCGGCCTGGTCACCGCAGATGCTTCGAATGATCACCGACAACGACGGCGCCTATGTCGATCGTCCGATCTTCGCCCTGCCGGTGCCGCATACATGGGAGCACTCGCCCAGCGTGACGCTCCTGGGAGATGCCGCACACCTCATGCCACCGCTGGGTGTCGGCGTCAACCTCGCCATGCTCGACGCCAGTGAACTCGCGCTCGCACTCGTTAACTCCTCCACCATCGACGACGCCGTACACAGCTACGAGAAATCGATGCTCCCACGCTCGGCCGAAATGGCCCAGATGCTCGAACACGGCGCCGAGTCCCTTCTGTCCGTGCCCGACGCCGACGAGATCGCGCAGTTCGGTCAAGCCCAGCACTGACGTGCGCTTCGCCCCCCTGGGCGTATCACCTCCCCCATGACCCGCGCCCTGACCTGCCGCGCAGGGGCAGCACGACAAACCGCATGCTGTCGAGATGCCCGGTGGGCACACCCGGCGGCAGCCACGGCGCGAGCGCCACGACGCGGCGCACCTGAGGGTGAGCCGCCGCCCGCGGGGCCGCCCGGCTTCCACGGAATGCCTGAACAGGACGACGGGCACGTCGCCGACGAGCCGGCCGAGTTCGATCAGCGCCCGGCATGCGTCCTGGGCCGGGTCGCCCTGGTTCCAGCCGCGGTGCTGGTTACGCTGAGGACGTCGTTCAGCGGGTGCCACCGAAAACGGATCTTGCTACAGGACTGACGACGTCCCAAGATCAGCGACAGAGCGGGCACGGAGTACAGGGTCATGGAGAGCATGGCGGGGTCGGTGACGGTGCGTTCGACCTCGCCGGTTGTGGTGTGTTCAGATGGTCGGCTTCAGGTGCCGGCTCAGCACCTCGGCCTCCGCGCGGAGCCGTTCGGCGAGGTCGTCGCGGCCCAGCCGCTCGTACTCCTGCGCGGCGACCGAGCGCTCCCGTACTTCCTTCTCGACGATCGACAGCAGATCGGCCTCGGTGAGGTGACGACGTTCTGTGTCGGCGGCGCCCATGCCGGCGGTCGATCCTGCGATGTGTTCGTTCCCGGTGACCTCCTTCTCCGGGGCGCTGGGCGACGGGGGGTCGACCGGGACGGCTTCGGCGTTCTCGATCGCCGCCAGGGCGGAGCGGAGTGCTGTGATCGCGATGTGGTCGCGGGCCTTGAGAGCGGTTTTCAGGTTGTCGCGCAGGTTGGCGCGCATGTGCCGAACTCCTGATCCGGTGAGGGGATGGCGTCGAGCCGCTGTACCGGCGGGGTGACGGTAGCAGTACGGCTGTACGATAGCGGGGTGCCGCGGGTTGCCGATCATGATCAGCGTCGCGTCCAGATCGCACGGGCATTCCAGCGTCTGCTCGCCGCGGAGGGGGTGGCCGGCGTCTCGTTCTCCCGCGTGGCGGCAGAGGCCGGGGTTTCGGTTGGGCTTATTCAGCACTACTTCGCTGGTAAGGATGAGCTGCTCCGCTTCGCCTACGACGACGCCGCGCGTCGCATGAGCGAGCGGGTGCGGATGCGCGTCAATGAGGGTTCGGCCGCCGGTCTCCAGGTCGCGCAGGTACTGCTCGACAGCCTTGTCGAGCTGTTGCCGCTGGACGAGGAGCGGGAGGTCGAGTATCGCGTCCGGCAGGCCCTTTCGGCTCAGGCACTACATCATCCTGGTCTCGCCGATGTCGCCCGGCGGGCAGGCGGTGACCTGCTCGGACACGTCACGATGGCGGTCGAGAACGGCAGAATGCGCGGTGAGGTCGATTCCGGTGTGGACGCCGTGCTCGCCGCCCGCATGATCCTCGCGACCCTGCAAGGCCTGGCCGATCAGGTCGCATTGTCGGGTGCGAACGCGTTCTCGGCGCTCGACGTATTGCGCCCGGTCGTCGCCACGGTGTTCGCCGGGCGTGGCGACGCTCACGATCACTGCCTCCCCTGACTGCGATACGCCGCGCAAGGGACTCCTTTCACAGCAATACGGTCATACTGCTATCGTAGCAATATGATCGTATTGCTACGGAGTTTTGGTGCTGTCGCCAGGACGGCGTTCGACCGGAAACCTGCGACGCTGGCACGAACCATGCCCCGCACAGCGACCGGGGAGTTCACACGATGACCCAACACGTGACCGTACGGCTGAGCAGTGGTGCCATCCGTGGTGACCGGCTTGACGGCCATCTCTCGTTCCGGGGGATCCCTTATGCCGAGGCCCCGATCGGAGACCGGCGATGGCGGCCGCCCGCGCCGGTCGAACCATGGTCCGGGGTCCGAGACGCGACCGTGCCAGGAAACCCGGCGCCGCAGTTGGCCCAGTCGTTCGCGGACATCACCTCCGTGGACGAGGACTGTCTGACGCTCGACGTCACCGTGCCGGAGACCCAGGGCATCGGGCGCCCGGTGATGGTATGGCTGCACGGCGGCGGCGGGACGAACGGGAGCGCCGCGGCCTATGATGCCCACCGGCTAGCCGTAACCGGCGACGTCGTTGTCGTGGCACCGAACTTCCGGCTCGCCGTGTTCGGGTGCTTCGGCTATCCGGGTCTCGCCGACAGCGGCACCTTCGGTCTGCAGGACCAGCAGGCCGTACTGCGCTGGGTGCAGCGGGAAATCGCGCAGTTCGGCGGCGACCCGGCGAATGTGACCCTGGTCGGAGAATCGTACGGGGCCCTCATGATCGCGGCGCACCTCGTGTCACCCGCATCGGCAGGGCTGTTCCACCGCGCGATCCTGCAGAGCGCGTTCTCAGTACTGGGCACGACGCCGACACACACCTTCATTCCCGGTGTTCCGGCGCTCCCGCCGAGGTGGTCCCCGATGGCCGAACTGGAGCAGTTCGGCGCCGCCATCGCGGCCGAGCGCGGTTGGGTCACGCCGGGCAGTGATCCCGAGTCGGCGCTCGCGCAGCTCCGGCGGGTTCCGGTGACAGACCTGCTCCAGGCATCGGACTCCTTCATCCGGCCCGCCTTCGGCGGGATCACCCTGCCAGAGTCACCCTCGACGGCGATACCCGCCGGGCGCTTCCACCGGATACCGCTGATGCTGGGCACCACGCGCGACGAGGCACGTTTCTTCGTCGGGCTCTTCGCCGACCTCGCCGGCAACCCGGTCACAGCCGAAAGCTACCCGCGACTGATGGCCGAGGCGTTCGGTGACTCGGCTGATCAAGTCGCCGCCCGGTACCCACTCGACGGCTTCCCGACACCGAGCCTCGCCTGGGCCCAGATCGCCACGGACCGAGCCTGGGCGCGACCGACCTGGGAACTGGGCCGCGCCTTCGCCGCGCACACCGACACCTGGTTCTACGAGTTCGCCGACCGGGCCGCCCCACCGCTCGTGCCTCTCCCCGGGTTCCCAACCGGCGCCCAGCATTCGAGCGCCCTCGCGTACCAATTCGACTTTCCCGGCGGTACGTCGCTGTCGGCGGAACAACGCGAGTTCGCCGACCGGATGAACCAGTACTGGACGACCTTCGCCGGCCACGGCGATCCCGCCCGCGCGGACCTGCCGGACTGGCCCGACGTCAGCACCGGTCACGTCCAATCCCTGGCACCCGAACGGATCGGTGGCACGGACTACGTGGCCGAGCACAGCCTCGACTTCTGGGCACGAATGCCCTGACCTCTCCGGCGGTAGTTGTCCTTCATTAGGCGGCCCGGGGAGCAGGGGGACCTCAGAGAACACGCTTGTCGAAGACTGTGGAGAGGCTGAGGTCCAAGGCGCGGGAGATCCCGGTGTTGTCGAGGCCGGTGGCCATCAGACGGCACACCTCGACCTCGCGGGGCGTGGGTTTGCCAACAGTATCGATGCACTGTTCGCCGACTCGCAGCGCGCTCAACCGGCACCTACCGGGTCGCCGTCGACGGCCGGCACGGGCCGCCACCCGTCAGTTCCAGGCCGACCGGAGGCTGGTCGTCGCCTTGGACAAGACCATCCAGGCGAACGGCGACGCCCAGGCCCTGTTCTGGGTTCGGATCATGCGTTTGAGGACTCGCCCGCACAGTGCTCTCCGGTCGAGGCGCACGAGGCGTGGCGCGTGAAGCCGTCGACCTGGCGGCCCTCCGGGGTGATCCAGCCCTGGGCAATCTGCTGCTCGCGGGGGATGCGCCGTTGCAGCGGGGTGAGGATGCTGCCCGGGTGCACCGCGAAGGCATGCACGCCACCGGCCGCGCCGAGGGCGTCGAGATGGACGGCGAACAGGGCGTTGGCCGTCTTGGACTGCCCGTAGGCGAGCCAGTGGTCGTAGCCGTGGCGGAAGTGCGGGTCGTCCCAGCGGATGTCCGACAGGAAGTGCCCGGACGAGGCGACGGACACCACTCGCGCCCCGGTAGGGGCCAGGGCCGGGCGCAGGCGGTTGACCAGGGCGTAGTGCCCGAGGTGGTTGATGGCGAAGTGCGCTTCCCAACCTGGACCGATGAGCGTGTTCGGGTAGGCCATGACACCCGCGTTGTCGATGACGATGTCGAGGGGCCGGCCGGTCTCCAGGAACCGGTCACTGAACATCCGGATGCTGTCGGGGTCTGCCAGGTCGAGTTCCCGCACCTCCGTCCGCGGAATGCCGCACAGCGCCTCCGTCGCCACGGCAGGACGGCGAGCGGGCACGATGACGTGCGCCCCGGCGCGGGCCAGCGCGCTCGTGGCCTCTAGCCCAAGCCCTGAGTAGCCGCCGGTGATCAGGACGTTCTTGCCGGACAGCTCGATGCCGGCCAGGACTTCGTCCGCCGTGCTGTGCGCGTTGAATCCCGAGCCGATCTTGTGTTGCGTGATTGCCATGTACTCGACGTTAAAATCTAGAGTGCGATCTAGGTCAAGCTATGGCGGTGCGGCATGAGCAGGAACGCGGACGGCCTTTCCATCGGAGACGTCGCGAAGGCGACCGGCCTGGGCGTGCACGCCTTGCGGTTCTTCGAACGTGAGGAGCTCTTCATCCGTCCGATTCCGCGCACGGCCGGAGGGCAGCGCGTTTACGAACCGGCGGACGTGGAGTGGCTCCTGTTGTGCAACCGGCTGCGAGAATCCGGCATGCCCATCGCCACCCTGAAGAGGTTCGCTCGGCTTGTCCGATCCGGTCCGGGCAACGAGGCGGAGCGGCTCGCGCTCCTGGAGGAGCACGAAAGAACCGTCCAGGACAGGATCGCCAATTTGACGGCCAGCCTGGAGATCATCCATGGCAAGGTCGTCACCTATCGCAAGCACGTCGAGGAGGGAACCGCGGCCGGACTCTGGTCGCCGACACCCTCCGCATAGCCGTGGCCACGCTGTCTTTCGGACGTTTCTTCCGTACGTCCTCCACGGTGTCCACCGGCGCTTACAGGCCTCTTAGAACGCTCTTTTAGCCGGCACGGCGCCACTTTCGAGGGGCACGCGCGCCTCTTTGTCCCCATAGCCTCTGTGCATGCGGATTGAGGTGCTGGGACCGGTCCGGGCCTATGCCAACGATGGTGCGCCGATCGATGTCGGTGGCGTCATGCTTCGCGCGCTGCTGGCCCGGCTGGCACTGGCCGGGGGCGAGATGGTGTCGGTCGATGCACTCGTTGACGGCCTGTGGGGGGAGCATCCGCGCGGGGGAACCGTCAATGCGCTGCATGGACTGGTGCATCGGCTGCGCAAGGCTCTGGGCGGGGCCGGGGTCGTGGAGAGGGCGGCCGGCGGGTACCGCGTGCGCGTACGCGCCGAGGACGTCGACGCCTATCGGTTCGAGGAGAAGGCGAAGCGGGGCGGTCGCGAACTGGCCGCGGGCGCCGCGCAGCGAGCGGGCTCGCTGCTGGACGAGGCGCTGGCGCTGTGGCGGGGAGACGCGCTGGCCGACGTGCGCGATGCCCCCTTCGCCGGTACGGCAGGCGCGCGGCTGGAGGAGCTGCGCGTCACGGCCATTGAAGACCGGTTCGAGGCGGAGCTGCGACTGGGCCACCACGACGAGATCCTGGCCGATATGGCGGCGGTGGCCGCCGGCCACCCGTTGCGCGAACGGCTGGCCGGATTGCGCATGCGAGCCTTGCACGCGGCAGGCCGCCAGTCCGATGCGCTGGGCGTGTTCGAACAGGTCCGCGGCACGCTCGCCGAGGAACTGGGCGTCGACCCGTCAGAGGAACTGCGCAAAACTCACCTGGCCGTGCTGCGGGGCGAGCTGGAGACCCTCGAGGCGGAACGGCCTCGGCCGGAGGCGGTGCCGGGACGCCTGCCGGCCCAGTTGACCAGCTTCGTCGGCCGGACGGAGGAGCTGAGATTGCTGGCCGGGTTGCTGGAGACCTCTCGGCTGGTCACCGTTGTCGGTCCTGGGGGTGTGGGGAAGACCCGGCTGGCCGTGGAGGCGGTGAGCCGGCATCGAGCCCATCGGCGTGGCCGGGTCTGGCTCGTCCCCCTGGCCGGGGTGACCACGGCGGACGGGCTGCCCGAGGCGGTGCTGGGCACGCTCCGCGTCGCCGATGCCCGGCCGTCCGGTACTCCGCTGGAGCGGGTGGTCGATCTGCTCGCCGGTGGTGCAGGCGTGCTGGTGCTGGACAACTGCGAACAGATCTCCGGACTCGTCGCGGAGTTCGCCGGGCAACTGCTGGAGCGCCAGCCGTACGTGACCATCCTGGCCACGAGCCGGGAGCCGCTTGAGGTCATGGGTGAGGCGCTGTGCCGTCTGGGCCCGCTCGACCTGCCGCCGGCGCGCGCGGATTGCGCTCGGGCCGGCGAGTCGGCCGCGGTACGGCTGTTCCTCGATCGCGCGGCAGCCGTACAGCCCGGCTTCACGCTGGACACGCCGACCGCGGCCACGGTCGTGGACATCGTGCGCCGGCTGGACGGGCTGCCGCTCGCCCTCGAATTGGCCGCGGCGCGACTGCGGACCATGAGCGCCGAGCAGATCGCCCGGCGGCTGGATGACCGCTTCCGGCTGCTCAGCACCGGCAACCGGACCGCCCAGCCCCGCCAGCAGACCCTCCATGCGGTCATCGAATGGGGCTGGGACCTCCTCACCTCACAAGAGCGCACACTGGCCCGCCGGATGTCGATATTTCCGGCGCGTACCGGTATCGCCGTGATCGAGGCGGTCTGTGCTGATTCGGATGGGGCGCTTCCCGCGGACGAGGTCATCTATCTGGTGGACTCCCTGGTCGACAAGTCCATCGTGGAGCGGGCCGGCGACGGCTACCGGATGCTGGAAACCATCCGGGCCCATGCGGCGGGAAAGCTCCGGCTCGAGGGGGAGACCGAAGCCGTCCTGTGCGGGCTCACGCGGCACTTCGCCGACCTGGCCGAGGAACACGAGCCGCTGCTGCGCTCGGATAAGCAGGCGGAGTCGCTGCGGCTGTTCCAGGCCGAGTACGACAACCTGATGTACGCCCTGCAAACGGCCATCGACAGCGGGGACGCCTCGGGCGCCGCCCGTATTCTCGGGCCGCTGTACTGGTACTGGGTCATGCACCGCTACGACGCCCGCGCCGATGTCTACGTCGCCAAGGTCGCCGAGTTCGGCGACGCGCTGCCCGTGAACGCCCGGGCCGCGTTCACGGCAATTCACCTGGTGAGCATCGAGGGCGGGCCGCTCACCGACCCCGAACGGCTGCGCGCGCTCATCGACGACTGCGTGCGCACGGGCGCGCTGCGGCGTTACCCGATGCTGCTGACGATCGTGCTGGTGATGGCGCCGCTGCTCGGGCTGGATGAGCTGGCCGATCAGGAGATCGCCCGGGTGCGCGGCGGCTCGGACCGCTGGGCGATCGCCTGCACCTTCATGATCGAAGCCATGCGGTATCGCGAACGGGGCGACCGGGAGAGCTCCGCGACCGCGATGACCACGGCGTTGCACGCGTTCGAGGAGGTGGGCGATCGCTGGTGGGCGGCGAAGGCGCTGTACGGCCTGGCGCAGATCCACGCCATCGGCGGCGAACACGACGAGGCGATCGCCGCCTACGAGCACAGCATCGCGATCGCCACCGACCTCGGCTCTCAGGATGAGGTCTCGACCCGGCTCGGGCTCGCCACCGAACGCATGCGCGCCGGCGACCTGATCGGCGCCCAGCACGACATCGAAACCGCCGAACGAGCGGCCTGGGAACGTGGTCAGCCCATGCTGGAGATCGAGGTCCTGGGCAGCCTGGCCGAGCTGTACCGCCGCTCCGGCAAGATCGAACGGGCCGACCAAGAACTCGACCGGATGGAGACACTCGCCCGCCGGCTGCGCCTTGCGGCGGAGACGATTGAGAACCTCCTGGTGCCCGCCAGGATGGCGAACCTCCTCACCGCCGGAGACGCCGCACCCGCGCGCGAGCTGCTGCCCCGTGCCGTGCAGGCGGCGCAGGCGAACATGGACACCCCTTGGGCCGCCCAGCTCCTGGCCCGGCTGCTGTTTCTGGAGGACGATCCGGCCGGCGCGGCCACCGCGCTCGGCCTGAGCCAGGCCATCCGCGGCACCTTCGACCACGGCGACAACGAACTGCGCTCTCTTGCGGAGGTGCTCGAGGAACGGCTCGGCCGTACCGACTACGACACCGCCTACCGACGGGGCGCCGACATGACACCCCACGAGGCCACCGACCGGCTGACAAAGCTGCGCGAATAAGGCCGCGCATCGGCGGCCCGCGGGGTGCTGGCCCGGATCGCGGGTGAGCAGCCCTCGACCCTCAACCAGGTGTTCGCCGGCCAGTGCATCAGCCTGGGCCGACGTGCCGGCGTCTTCCAGTTCGCCACAGGTACGACGTCGCGCTGTGGTTCCACATCGACGGTCGCCCCGGCGCGAGGCTCAAGGAGTTCGTGTGCAGAGGCATCGTCAGGCACCTGGCCGACGAGGCACGCAAGCCCTGTTCGTACAGCTTGCACCGCGTCTCAGGAGGTGCCAAGCGCCAGCAGCTGCTGCAGGCCAAGCGCGGCGAGGCGTCGCCGCACGCATGCGTTTCATCGGCGGTTCCCCTGAGCAACGGATCGTCGTCAACTTGGCGTGTCACAGCCGTGCGCCGGGAGGTGTCCCACTCACGACCGCACCAAACAACGGCTACCAACGAATAAGGACCTTGCTGTGGATGCACGAATTGAAGGCCTTCGGCAACCAGGGCCGGCCGCGAAGGAGAGGGGTCGAGATATGAGCGACCACGCCACCGACACGGCGACCGAGACGTTCGTCGCCCACCGCAAACGGCTGCGCACCATGAAGCGCCGCAAGGAGTCGTACGTCGGCCCCTGGCTGCCCGAGCCGCTGCTCACCGCGCCTGACGTGGCCCAGGACGTCGAGCTCGCCGAGAGTGTGTCGATGGCGATGATGCTCGTCCTCGAAACGCTCTCGCCGACCGAGCGCGCCGTCTTCCTGCTGCGCGAGGCCTTCGATGTCGGCTACGACGAGATTGCTGCCGCCGTCGACAAGAGCCCCGCGGCCGTCCGTCAGATCGCGCACCGCGCCCGCCAGCACGTTGATGCCCGCCGCCCTCGCAAGGTGGTCTCTCCGAGCGTGACCAGGGCGGCTCTGGAGTCGTTCCAGCGCGTACTCGAGACCGGGGACCTGCAGGGCCTCCTTGACGTGCTCGCCCCGGAGGTCGTCCTGATGAGCGACGGCGGCGGCATCAAGCAGGCCGCGATGCGGCCGGTCACCGGCGCCGACAAGGTGGCCCGCTACATGATCGGTGGTGTCGGCAAGAACGCGCGCCGGATCACCTTCGCTCCCACCCTGGTCAACGGCCACCCGGCACTCTTCATGCACCTGGACGGTGAGATCGACGGCGTGATGGCGATCCGGGTCGAGGAGACCCGCATCACCGGCCTCTACTACGTCCGCAACCCCGAGAAGCTGAACCGCGTCGAATCCGAGACCCCGCTCACACTGCGATGAATACGGTCCACTGACCGCAGTTCGTATCCGACTTCCCCCTTTAAAGAGGTAATGAGAAGTTCTCGATGGCTGGCGGCAGCGTGCGCTCTCAGCGCGCCGGCAGTGCTCACCATCACAGCCAGGGGTATCCTCAACGTCCATTGCGCAGCTCTCCCCCGCCGGCTCGAGCGGACAGACCCAGACGGTAACTCGACTCGCCCTGCGTCTGGCAGGAGACTGGGTCCCGCTCCGGCCTTGGAGGCAGCCCCCGACGGCTGGTCGCCGCATCGGATTCGCCGTCTGCCTGAACCCTTTCTCGCCAAATCGGGGTGTTCTGGCTCGAGAAACAGCTGTTCGCGCCGCGGTGATTTGCCAAGATATTGCCATCTGCGGGCGACACCCTCCCCGAGCCGGGACAGGGCCTTCCGTCGCCACGGCATAGCAAAATGTCACAACAAGTAATTCTTATGTCTCTCTACGTGGCGAGAGGTAATCCGACCGCCTCCAGGCTTTGCATTTCCCGAGGTGACCGCCGGAGTTCTCGCTCACTAGCGTGAAATTCCATTCTTACGTTGAACCGGCGAACACCGATTCGGCGCTCCGTCAGCCCGGGCAGCACCCGGCGCGACTGATTCACCATGGAGCCATCAGTCATGATCAAGATTAGGTACGCGCTCGCGGCCGGAGTGATGGGGGCCTCGGCCCTCGTCATTCCAGTGACGATGTCAGCACAGCTCGCCAGTGCCGAACCCGTGGCCGGGACCACTTTCGCGACCACGCACGTTCTCGCTTCCGCGGAGGACCCCTGCGACAAGCACAAGAACCCGCAGAAATGCCGGGAACAGCGCGGCGGCGGGGACGACGAACTCGGCGACGACAACATCACGCGTCCTGAAGGTGGCAGCATCGACGACTGACGCTGGAGCAGCGTCGTCGAACGCCCGTACAGAACCGCCCTCCCCAGCCCCGGGTGCCCTGGACAGCCGGGAAAGGACTTTCGTACGGCAGGCTCCGGGGAAAGCGTACGCATTCCGAGGAGCTACATGATCACCTCGTTCTCGGCGAAGTCGGTAGACAACCCACTCGGCGCGGACCGATCCGAAGGCGGCCCGAGGCCCCGGACGGCGACGAGATCGGCGTGACGGCCTCATCGACGAGCTCACCGGCGTCCGGCGCGGACCCCCACACGAACTGTGGTGAACCCAGCAGCGGCGCTCGACCTGTACGGCACGGCCCGGCAGGCCGAGCGCCGCCAGATCTGTGCGAGGCCGGCAGCTAGCTCGGCTGGGTGAGGGGACAGCGGCGTGACTGCCGGGGGGCTCTCAGTCATGGTCGGCCGTGACCGACCAGAAGCGCTGCCCGGCACGAGAAGGGTCAGAGTCTGGCGCGTCGATGTAGGCCAGCGCCACGTTGGGGTGGGTACCGGCCTCGCTCTCAGCAGACCAGCCTTCCTTGAATACCTTGTCGAAGTCCCCGGCCTCGGCGGCCGACAGGGTGCCGCGGGCCTCGTCCCAGCTTGCCGCGGTCCGGAGCCGGGCGTCGCTGTGGGCTGCCGCCGTCGCCTCCAGGGCGCCGGCGAGCTTGGCCCGCGCCTGGCTCAGGCGACTGCGAACCGTCCCCACGGGCACGCCGCAGACCTGGGCGATGCGGTCGTAGCCGGTCATTCATCTCGGTCAGTGATGACTGCACTTCATAACCGGTTCTGGTTCGCGGCTTCTTCCCGGGCTCCAATGGATCCCGATCCCGAAAGGAGCTCACGTGACTGCCACCAGATCGCAGGCCATTGTCGTGCCCGCCGGAGCCGCGGAGATCGTCGATCTCCCGGCGGGCGGCGCGTTCACGCTGCTCGCCGACGCGAGCCATACCGCGGGCGCGCTCGGCGCCAACCGGCTGACGCTGGGGAAGGGGCGCGACGGTGCCCGACCGCACTTTCACGCGCTTTCCACCGAACTGTTCTACGTCCTGGCGGGGGAGATGGAATTCCTCCTGGGACATGAGAAGGCGACCGTCTCCGCGGGCGGGCTGGTCGTCGTGCCGCCGCGGCTGCCTCACGCGTTCGGCGCGGCGCCAGGGGCCGAAGCCGCTGTGCTCGCCGTCCTGACGCCTGGGGTCGAACGCTTCGGATACTTCCGGCGGCTGGGGCGCATTCAGCACGGGTTGGAGTCCTTCGACGGACTGCTGCCGGAGCAGGACCGCTACGATGTGCACTTCGTGGACGGCGACGGCTGGCAGTCGATGCGGGGTACCCGATGAGTGCCCCCACGCCGTAAGGCAGTTCGGGGCGCTGTCGACGGCTCTGTGGCTTGGGGATTGTTCGGCCCGATGGTCTTCGGCGTCACGGCGGCCGCTGTGAAACCCTCCACGCGTCGGGACGTGCCTTCGCCGGCTGGTCCGTGCGGGAGAAGAAGCGGGTCCACGCCGCCCTCGACCCGGATCTCGAACGGCTCCGCGCCGCGTGTGACCGTCTCGTTTGCTGGGCTGCTACGTCTACTCCGCTCCACTACACACTGGACGGGCCGCGGCCCGTATGTTCGCCCCATCGATCGGCGTCGCGGAGGACATCGCCAACGCCAACAGCACCGCCTGCCTCGCTGCCTACCTGGCAGGTCAGGGCATCACCGACATCACCGTCGACATGGGCGACTCCCTCCGCACACCCTCCACGATCACCGCCACCACACGGCACAGTCCGTCGGGCCCACTGGTCCACCTGGGCGGTACCGCGGAGATCACACGTCGTCCGCCTGCCGTAGCTCTCCGCAGGCATCGCCCGCCGGCAAGAGGGTCGCGATCCGGCGGCCCGCAGACGCTTTGACCTCCGAGGATCCTGATCGCAGAAATCAGCGGTAGAGCTGATCACGGCCTCCCGAGATGCAGGACACCGTCCGAGCCCGACCTGACAGTGTCAGGGCACTCGCGTGAACGCTCGGCCGAGGAAGGTGTCGAGGCTGTGGCGCGCGGTGTCGCCGTGCGGGCCTGTGAAGATCTCCGCGGCGTGCAGTTCACCGGGTAGGACGGTGAGCTCCGCGGAGGGGAAGAGCCTCGCGACCTCGTTCAACCGCTTTTCGTCGGCCAGCGGGTCGTCGGCGGTGCCCAGGACGAGGAGCTCGCCCCTGTACCTCCGGCCGCTCGCCGCTTCCGCGCCGCCGAGCACGGCCAGCGGGCTGATCCCCGCGACGCCGACGGGAGGCTGTCGGGAGCTCTCCGCCATGCCGAGCATCACTGTGCCGCCCATGCATCCGCCCACCCAGGCGACCTGCCGGGCGCCCCGCTCGCGCAGCAGGCGTGTCGCCTCGGACACGGTCTTCTCGCGGTCGCCGCTCCAGTCGAACGTGACAACCTGGTGTCCGGCGCGGGCGAGCCGTATGGCCTCGGACGCCCACTCACATGCGTCCCCCCAGGAGATCGGGGCGAACACGATCCCCCGAGGACCGGAGCCCAGCGTCACCATGCGGGTACCGCCGAGCTTCGTGATCTGGTGCGCCGTCGCTCCGCTCCCGCGGAAGCAATCGGGGACAGCGGCCCCAGCCGAATGTGCAAGGCCGATCCCTGGACGGGGAGGCGTCATCGTCTGCTCCGCTCCTTTCGTTCCGCACGCCGACGAGGCTGCGAACACGCCGAGAGCCGTCAATAGGGCAAGCGCACGCATCTGCCGGACTCCATCGGGCTATGCCGGTCTCGCAGCTGCATATGGGTGATCAGCAAACCACCGAGACGGTTGATCTGCTCGGAGCCGCCTTGTGAGAGGTTCCAGATTGACTCACCCAACTCATGCGACAACGGCCTGTGCCTGCCTGGCGGCGCGGCCGTAGCCGCGGTGACACCCGAACACCATCTGAGTCTGCATGATCTGACCTCTCAACCAAAAGCTGTATATAAAGCTTTATCTAAAGGTAGATGCTAGCGGCTCGGCTTGCCCACCCACAAGAGGTACGGGAGACCTGCAGCCGGTCGGCCTCGGCCCTTCCCCGGGGAGCCGCCCTCCAGCTGCCTGACCTGTTCCACGAGCGCGATGGCCCGCGAGGCGCGCTCGACATGGCCGCCGATCGTGACGACGCCCTTGTCGACGGTGATCGTGAAGCCGCCGCCGATCAGTTGCCTGACGTCGGCTTCCAGTTCCTCGGCGGGGCGGGTGAAGACCCGCAGCACGTCCGCCTCGTGCAGGGTGCCGATCATACGGCCCGTGACCACGTCGATCACGGGAAGCTGCTTGATCCGGCTGTCGTGCATCGTCTTGGCGGCGTCCTTGACGAGCGTCGCCGGCCGTGACGGTGATCGCGGGCGAGGTCATCAGTTCGGCGGCAGTCCTGGCCGTGGCCTTCTTGTGCTCGGCGCGCGTCCTGCCACTCTCGAAGATGGTGACCGGGCGCCGTACCGTGTCGATCTCCTTGAGGATCAGGTCGTCCTGCGAGATGTCTGGATGTGCTCGGCCGGCAGCGGCGCAGGCGGGATCGCCCATCCGGGTCGATCGGGCCGCGGGCGAGTGGCGCGCGACTCGCCCACAGGCGCCGACTCGCCACACTCACCCTACCGCCGCGGGTGTGGAACTCAGCTCCTCACCCGCGCGGGCTGGTGCACGTTCTTGGTCGGGCGCACCCTCTAGGCGGTGCGGATCACGGCGACCGGGCAGTGCGCGTGGTGCAGCACTCCCCTGCTCACCGAGCCGAGGAGCGCCCGCTCCAGGGCGTTCCTGCTGTGACTGCCGACGACCACCAGATCAGCCTGCGCTGACGCCTCGGTGAGCGCCTCCACCGGGTGCACCTGCCGGACGTCCTCGATGACGCGCACGTCCGGGTGCTTCTCGCGGTGCGGCGCGATGGCCTCGGCGACGAGTTGCAGCTGAGAGGCACGCAGGTCGTCCAGGTCGTAGGCGATCGCCGGGGAGTACATGTGCATGGGCAGCTGCCAGGCATGGATCGCGCGTAGCATGCTGCCCCGCAGCGCTGCCTGCTCGAAAGCGTAGGCGAGCGCGGGCACGCGGTCCGACGCGTCGTCGACGCCCACCACGATCTCACCGCGCAGGGGCCCCTGCTCGCCGCGGATCACGATCACAGGGCAGGGGACCTGGCCCGCCACGTGCATGCTGACCGATCCGATCAGCGCCCCGGCGAACCCGCCCAGGCCACGGCTGCCGACGACGAGCTCGGCCGCCTGTTCCGCCGTCTCGCGCAGGACGGCCGCCGGCGCCCCCTCGATCAGGCGTGTGTCCACGGCCACGGTGGGCTGGCGGGCGTGCGCGACCGCCTCCGCCTCAGCGAGGAGCTTCTCACCCGCGCGGATCATGGCGTCCGGCCACTCCTGCGGAGGGAACTTGGCGATCTGGTACGGCCAGCGGTCCACCGCGTGCACGATCCGCAGCGGCACGCCCATGCGCAGCGCGTCGTCGGCGGCCCACTGCACCGCGGCCCTGGCGGCTGCCGAACCATCGAACCCAGCAACGATCATGACTCCTCCTTCGTCCCTCCCATCGCACCCCCCTCAGCCCGGGCAGCGACAGAGTCGAAGGTCCCTGTGGCAGGGCCCGAAGGCATCTGCTCGTATCGTGGCGTCGCGACCAGCGTCCATGCCGACCGCGCTGCGAGCGATGTCCGGACCACTGGCCGCCTGCACGCCATGGACATCGCGCGCACGCCGGAGTCGTGCTCGCCCACTCCCCCGGTGAAGACGATCGCGTCCACCCTGCCGAGCACCGCGTAGTAGGCGCCGACGTACTTGCGGATCCTGTGGCCATCAGCGGCTGGCAGCGATGGCGCGCTCCGCCGCAGGGGGTTGCAGGAGCAGGAGGGTGACGTCGTCGGCGGGGTTGGCCGGGTCGGGCAGGAGGCGGGCCAGGACGTAGTCGGCGGCCGCTTCGAGGTTCCCCGTGGCGGCGAGGGCGGCCTGCAGTTCGGTCTGCAGCAGTTGCAGGCGGGTATCGAGGTCGGTGTCAGGGGTTTCGATGAGCCCGTCGGTGTACAGGGCCAGGGTGGCGTCGTCGGGTAGGTGCAGGCGGGTGTCAGTGTAGGGCTCGGAGTCGCAGACGCCGAGGGGGAGGCCGACGGCCAGGGGCAGCCTGCTCACCGAGGCACCGGGCCGGGCCAACAGCGGGGGTAGGTGTCCTGCCAGGCCGACGCACATCTCACGGGTGTCCGGTTCGAGGGTCAGGTAGCAGCAGGTGACCAGCTGGTCGGGCAGGTCGCAGACGAGGTCGTCGAGCGCGTGCAGGAGGTCACCGGGAGGCATCCCGGTCTTGGCCAGGGCATGGGCGGCTGGACGCAGGTGTCCCATGACGGCCGCGGCCTCGACCCCGCGGCCCATGACGTCGGCGATGAGGATGCCGATACGACCGTCTGCCAGAGCGATGAGGTCGAACCAGTCGCCGCCGATGCCCGCACCCTCGATGGCGGGCAGGTAGCGGCGGGCGCACGACAGATCGGGCAGGTCGGGCGGCAGGGTCATGAGGCTGCGGCGCAGGGTGGAGGCCACGTGACGGTGCTGCTCGTACAGGCGGCGTAGTTCCCGGTCGGCGCGCTTGCGGGCGGTGATGTCGCGGGCGGCGGCGGTGATGCTGACCAGGTGCCCGTCGGAGTCGTGGACGGGCCACAGGGTCAGCTCGATGTCGACTCGTTCGCCGTCACTGCAGGCGGCGAGTGTCTCCACGCTGGCCGGATGCCCCTGGCGTAGGCGGGTCAGGGCGGCGTGCAGGTCCTCGGTGTGACCGGGTGCGATCAGCCGGGTCAGGTGCCAGCCGAGCAGGTCCGGCAAGGCATAGCGGTACAGGCGGGCGCCGGCGGGATTGGCAAAGGTGATCACGCCGGCGGGGGTGAGAGCCAGGACGGCGTCCTGGCTGGTCTGCACGATGGCCGCCAGTTCGGCGCGTTGCCGCTCCTGGCGGTCTCGCTCGCTGACGTCACGAATCACCGCGCAGATCAGCATGCCGTCCTCGACGTGCAGGGGTGCCAGGCTGATCTCCACTGGGAACGTGCTGGCGTCCTGACGCCGACCGGCGAGGCGATGTCCGGCTCCCATCGCCCGCACCTTGGGGTCGGCGGTGTAGGCGGCGCGATGCGTGCGATGAGCTTGGCGCGACTCCTCGGGTATGAGCATCTCCACGGGCGCGCCGATCAGCTCAGCCCTGCCGTACTCGAAGAGGGCTTCGGTCTGGGCGTTGACGAGCTGGATGATGCCGTGGCCGTCGACGATGACCATGGCGTCGGGGGCGGACTCGAGCAGGTCGGCGAAGCGCTGCTGGAGCCGGTCGTGTTCGCGCTGGGCATGGGCGCGGTCGGTGACGTCGGTGGCGATCCCGCACACACCCTCCACGCGGCCGGCGTGGTCGAGCAGCGGCACCAGCACGCTCAGGTAGTCGTGAACACCGTCGGGCAGACCGACCTGCGCGTCGACCTGGATGGCTTGCCCCGCATCCTGGGCGCGCCGGTCGTTGGCGCGTAATTGGTCGGCGGTCGGGCCGGGGAGCAGGTCGTGGGCGGTCAGGCCGCGCACCTGTTCGGGGCGCAGGCCGAAGATGCGCGCGAAGGTGGCGTTCACCGCGAGATAGCGGCCGCTCAGGTCCTTGAGGTAGATGGCGGCCGGCGTGTGGTCCATCAGCACCCGCCACCATCTGAGCTCACGCACCGAGCGTTGGGCATGGGCACGTTCGCGTTCGATCCTGGCTGCCCCTGCCAGTACGGCCAGCCCGATCACGAGGAAGGCACTGACGTTGGCCATGACCAGCAGCGCGACGCCCAGCCGCGCGTCGTACCAGCCGGCGCTGCTGCCCCGCAGTTGCAGCCAGCCCAGCGTCGGCGGCACGACCAGCGTGGCGCCAAGCAGCCAGCGGCCCAGCAGGGCGGTGCTGCCGACCCCGCACACCAGCGCGGCCATTCCGGCATCCGGCCGCAGCAGGAACGTTCCAAGTCCGAGCAGCATCAACGCCAGTGCGGTGTGCACCGCCATCCCGGTGTAGTCGGCGAAGCGCTCCAACTCGGGCACCTGGTACAGCTGCCCGCATAGCCGCACCATGCCGATCAGCGCAACCAGCAGCGCCATTGCCTGCCCGGCCGTGACAAGCCGTCGAGTGGCCAGCGAGAGGCGGGCCGCGCCGGCCAGGGTGAGCGCCAGGGCGGTGTGAGGGGCCATCCGTCCGGGTGACGCCCCGACAGGAGCTGCCTGATCGGCCGCCGTGCTGGGCGAGCCGATGACCGTCAAGGCCTGGTCGATGCCGACATCGATGCCCGTCATGTATTCGGACAGGGTGATCGCGCCAAGCAGGGCGGCCAGGCCCGCCCCCGCCAGCGCGCTCCGGCGGAGCCATCGCCTGCCATCGCCGTACGGCGCCGGCAGCAGCGCCGCGCCGAGCGCCAGCAGCGCCACGACGGTGTTCGGTTTCATCGCGGCCTGTCCGACGGCCAGGCTCCGCAGCGCCGGGACAGCGCCCAGCCAGCCGATCAGCGCCATCAGCGCGGCCAGCACGGCCCCCAGTCCACAGCACACCACCACGCCGCGGATGAGAGCGGCCACTCGCGGAGCCGCGTCCTGAGACTGTGGCCGGTGGAGTGGGTAGCTCGATGCCGAGCGCTCGAGCGTGGATTGGCCGTCCTGCGCGGGGTCGTTCACGATGCAACTCCTACCGGTCCTCAGGCTGGGGCGCGTCTGGCCGCGAGCGAGCGCCGTTGAGCTGCGACAACCACCGAAGACATAACGGCATGAATCTTGTCAAGCGCGGATAGTGATATCGCTGTCGGTCGCAAGATACTCCCGGCGAGCGCCTCTGACGTCCCGATTGCCACTCTTGCCCCGGCCAGTCGGTCCGCATCCTGTGAACGTGCCACCACCCTGCGGCTCGACAGCGTGGCCGCCAAGAGCCGGCAGCGCTCCCCGGAATCCGCCGGGATCATCCGCGCCACGCTGCCCGTCGTCGGCGCATCGCTCGACGCCATCACGGCGCGGTTCTACGACACGATGTTCGCCGACCGTCCGGAACTGCTCGACGGCATGTTCAACCGCGGCAACCAGGCCAACGGCGAACAGCGCAAGGCACTGGCAGGCGCCTTCGCCGCGTTCGCCGCCGCGCTGGTCGAGCGTCCCGGCGAGCGCCCCGACCGGATGCTCGCCCGCATCGCTCACAAGCACACCGCGGTCGGCATCACCTCCGAGCACTACATCATCGTGCAGAAATATCCCTTCGGCGCGATCGCCGACGTGCTCGGCGAGGCGGTCACCCCGCAGGTCGCCGCGGCGTGGGACGAGGTGTACTGGCTGATGGCCGGCGCGCTGATCGCTTTGGAGGCGCGGATCTACGCCGAGGCCGGTGCACGCGACGGGAACACCTGGCGGCGCTGGCGCGTCATCGAGCGCCGCGAGGAGACGCCCGACGTGGCCTCCTTCCGGCTGCGCCCTGTCGGCGACGACCCCGTCCCGCCCGGCCGCCCCGGCCAGTACGTCAGCGTCCGGATGCGGATGCCCGACGGCGTACACCAGCTGCGCCAGTACTCGCTGTCGGGCGAGGGCCGTGACGGGTCGCGCCGGATCACCGTCAAGCGGGTGCGCGGCGGCAACGCCCCGGACGGGGAGGTGTCCACCTTGCTGCACGCCACCGTCGGGGCGGGCGACGAGCTGACCCTGTCGGCGCCGTTCGGTGACGTGGCACTGGAAGACGGTCACCCGCCCCTCGTACTCGTCTCGGCGGGCATCGGCTGCACTCCGATCGTCGCGATGCTCGAGCACCTCGCCGCCACCGGCTCCACCCGCCGCGTGCTGCTCCTGCACGCCGACCGGTCCCAGACGGACCACGCGCTGCGGGAGGACACGGAACGGCTCCTCGACGCGCTGCCCGGCGCCGAGGGGATCCTCTGGTACGAGGAGGAATCGTGTGGTGACGCCCGCACCGGCCAGATGGACCTGACGGGCGCGCAGATCCCCGAGGGGGCCGTGGTCTACATGTCTGGCCCGGTGCCGTTCATGCGCGGCGTGCGCTCCCAGCTCCTCAAGGCCGGTGTGGCGGCCCGCGACATCCACTACGAGGTCTTCGGCCCGGACCTGTGGCTGGGTGCCGACGACTGACGCTTTCCGACGGACGGCATTCGCCGGTGACCGAATGCCACTCTCGCGCCGGCTGCAATGGCCCTGACCCACTGGCGGGTGGGACGCACGGGAGCGCCGTCCGCGGCGCATAGGCCTGACCCAGCCCGAGCAGCGTTCCCTCCCCCACGCCCGCCGCCGACAGGGCGACAGCCAGGAGCGGCCCAGCACGTGAGGAATCGATGACCAGTGCTGCCGCGATGGGCGGCTTCGCAGGGCTCATCAGGGCCGGAGTCCCGACCGTCCGGGTCCATCGGCCGCGTCCTGAATGCCGGGCCGCCGCGAACGAAGGTCACTCTGCGAGCGAGGCCGCGCTGTGGCGTGGCCCGAGGTAACGCCAGAAGAAGTCGTTGAGCACGGTGATCCGGTTCCGCCCGCCCAGCAGGTACGCGATGTGCACGAAGATCCACGCCAGCCAGGGGAGCAGGCCATGCATGGTCGTGCCGTTGCGCAGCTGTATCACGGCCTCAGCGCGGCCGACGATCGCCATGATGCCGGGGTCGCGGTAGGAGAACGGCTGGACGGGGCGGCCCTGGGCGGCGGCGAGGATCTGCCGGCCCACATGCTTGCCCATCTGGATAGCGGGCTGTGCGACTTGCGGCAGCGGCTGGGGAGGCAGCGCGAGGTCGCCGGCGACGTACACCTCCGGGTGCTCCTCCAGGTTGAGCGCCTCGGTGACGACGACCCTTCCGCCCTTGCCCTGCTGCAGGCCGCAGTCGGCGACCTCCTTGGGCGCGATGACGCCGGGCGCCCAGATGGTGACATCGCTGTGCAGCCGGGTGCCGTCGTCGAGGATGACGGCGTTCGGTTCGACCGCGGTGACGGTGCTGCCAAGCCTGAGTCTGACGCCGCGCTTGCGCAGCGCGTCGGCGGCGGCGTCGCGCAGGCGCGGCTTGTACGGTGCGAGCACGTGGTCCAACCGCTCGACCAGGGTGATGCTGGTCTGCTCGGGCTTGATCTCCGGGTGGGTGAGCGGGATGGTACGGCGGCACAGCTCGGCCAGGACCCCGGCCGTCTCGATGCCGGTGGGTCCGCCGCCGACGATGACGACGTGGGTGCTGGGGCGCTTGCCCTCGGCGGTCTCCCCCAGACTGCGCTGCATCCGCTCCCGCAGTTTGACCGCGTCGCGGACGGAGTACATCGGCATGGCGTGCTCCTGGGCGCCTTCGATGCCGAACCAGTTGGTGGTGACGCCGGTGGCGAGCACGAGGTAGTCGTAGTCGATGGCGGTGCCGTCGGCGAGTTCCACCCGTTTGTCGTCGAGGTGCAGGTTGCTCAGCCTGGCCACACGGACGCGCACGCGGGGGTACTTGCCGGCGAAGGTCCGCAGCGGGTAAGCGACGTCCCCGGCGTTGATGCCTGCCGTGGCGACCTGGTAGAGCAGCGGCTGAAAGGTGGTGTACGGGCGAGGGTCGACAAGGGCGACGACCGCGCCGCCGCGGGCCAGTTCTCGGGCCGCGCTCAGCCCGGCGAAGCCCGCGCCCACGACCACGACGCGGGGCCTGGCCGGTCGCTCCATCGGCTTGGGACGGGTCTTCATCCGTTCCACGGGTGTCTTCACAGCCGTCTTCAGCGGCGCCAACACGCGGGCCATCAGCGGCCTCCCTCCGCGCTTCGCTCAGAGATAGGTTCGACACCAAAAGAGATACTTAAACCTTTTGTCCCAATTGCACCGGTTGAGCAAGCGTGGCTGAGGCGGTGCGTCACCGGGTGGCCGGTGACGCAGCACGGCACACGGTCGGGCCGGGAGGTCGCACAGGAAGGCGCGGACGAGGTCGCGGGCGAACCGCGGATCTGCACCTTTGTGCCGCCACCGAAGCAACCCAACGGAACGGAGCAACAAGTTGTCCAGTACATCGGAGATCAACAAGGTGCGTTACCTGAGTGCAGCTGTCGGCATGGCTGCTGCACCCGTGGCTGCCTTCGCCATCACCCTGCTGGCGTCGGCCAACGCCTCGACTTCCAGCAGCACACCCGGCACTCAACAGCGCACGGAAGTCATCCAACTGGTCGGCAAGCAGACCCAGATCGAAGACCTCGATCTGGACAAGGAGGGGATCAGCCTGGGTGACCAGCGTGTCATCGCCGAAGACCTGTACCGTGACGGCGAGAAGGTCGGCGATCACAGCGTGATCTGCACCTACGTTCACCTCAACCCGGGCCAGCTCCAGTGCGTGGGCACCTTCGCCCTGCCCGAGGGACAGTTCACCTCGCAGGCGCTTCTCCACCTGCCTGCCCCGTCCTCGGTCGATGTCGCCATCACCGGCGGAACAGGGGACTATCGCAATGCCCAGGGCTATGTCCACACCATTCCCGCCGGCGAGACGGAGAGGCAGTTCACCGTCCGCATCAAGCGTTGACGGTCGATTGGCGGACCGCTGGCGGTACTCCAGGCGGAACGCGAAACCACAGAGGCACGGCACCACTTCTGGGGTGTCTCGCCCCCGGCGATCGGCCACTTCGCCGAGTCGAATTCTTCCTCGCCATCGGACGGCTACGCCCGCTGGACAACCGGTCGACAGCAGGCCTGACGGGCCGGGGCAGATGGCACCGTCGGCGGCACACGCACGGGCGCGGGCGAGCAGGATGTGCAGGCCGGAGCTGTCCAAGAACGTCAGCTCGGTCATGTCGAGGCCCAGAAATGCCGCTGGAACCCTCCGGTCGCGTCGCCGCCATGGAGTAGCCGGGCGCTCTGCCGTACCGCGAGAGGTGCCGGGGATCCTGGCCTCCGGCGCGCACGCGCACGCCGGAGGCCGACACTGTGCTGCAGGTCAGCTCGGGTTGAACTCGTTCTTCCAGATCTCACGCTCGTCGCGGCGCGGGTCGTGGACGATGACGTTGTCTGGCTTGCTGTCGCGGTAGAAGGTCATCACCGGGCGTTCGGTGGTGTTGTAGGGAACCCATTGGTCGAGCTCACCGGTCTTGACGAACTCGACCCAGCGTCCGTGCAGGACGTCCGCGAGATTCTGGGGCGGGTTCGGACCGGTGAACTCCGCGCTGTCGGGATTGTCGAGCGTGTCCCACGCGAAGGGGAGCGGAAGGCTGTGGCAGGCGCCGAGCTTGACGCGGAGGATGTTGGGTGTGGCGGGTGACCGCCAGCCGAACTCGAAGACGTGGGTGGTGGCAGGCGCGTCGCTGCGAGCCTCGGCGATGCGGTAGGTGGGGATGCGGAACATGCGGTCGGTCAGTGTCGCGCAGGCGATGCCGGAGGGGGCGTTGCGGACGTACGGCTCGACGTTGGTCTCGGCGTAGCGGTCGTAGAAGCCGGCCGGGGCACCGTAGACCTCGGTCCTGGTCCTGAATGGTGCCGCACCGGGCCAGCCCACCATGGAGGTGGGAACGACGAAGGTCCTGAACTCCTCGACCGTGGTGCCGATCAGCAGCGGCACGTCAGCGCCCTGGCCGTCGGCGATGGCGTCGATCGGCAGTTGCGGAACCACCTTGCCGTCGATCACCGGCATGAACGACATGCCGCACGAGGCGATGGTGCTCGCCCCGTACCGCTCGGGGTCGGCGCTGGAGGTGACGTCGTCGCTCACCTCGCCCTGCGCCGTTATCAGGGCGGCGGTGTCCACCGCTGCGAGCTCCTGGGCGGTCGGCTCCACACCCAGCCGGGTGGCGACGGCGGCGGTGATCAGGGCGGCGTCCTCAAGGGTCTGGCCGATGTGCGCGGTGCCGCTTTCGACGATGGCCTGGCGGAACAGCTCCCGGCCGAGGGAGAGCAGGGTCAGCACGCTCATCGCGCCGGCGGACTCGCCTGCCACGGTGACGTTGCCGGGGTCGCCGCCGAAGCCGGCGATGTTGTCCCGCACCCACTCCAACGCGAAGATCTGGTCGAGCAGGCCGCGGTTGGCCGGGACGGGAGCGTCTTCGATGTAGGCGAAGCCGTCCACCCCGAGGCGGTAGTTGATGGTGACGCAGACGACGCCGTCGCGGGCGAAGGTGGCGCCGTCGTAGGTCGTCACCGCGGAGGAGCCGGTGGTGAACGCGCCGCCGTGGATCCACACCAGCACCGGCATCGCGGCGTCGGAGCCGGTGGCGCTGGTCCACACGTTCAGGTTGAGGTAACCGTCCCCGGGGATGACCGGGTTGTGGAACAGCTCGCCGAGTTTCCCCTTGAGCGGCGGCTGCGGCGGTGTGGGTCCGAACTCGTGAGCGGGCAGCGGCGCACTCCATGTGTCGGGCGGCACGGGCGCGCCGAACCTGTTCGGTCCGACGGGAGCGGCGGCATAGGGGATCCCGCGGAAGGACGCGATCCCGTTCTCGATCAGCCCCGATACCGGGCCATAGGCGGTCGGGACCTCAACGGTGGTGGGCGACATGACACTCCTCGGCCGGGACAGGGCGGTGCACGCTCGCACAGGGCCGGCCGTCCCCCGGAGCACCGTCCAGGCCGCCAGATGCGGCCAGGCACCACGTCATTACCCACCGTGACGACTGTTCATCTCAGAGTGCCGAAAATGATGATTTATGGATGTAGGGTCTTTCCACGGAGGTGGGTGCGCTCCCCGTCGTGGTCGATGCGCCGGGGTCCGGGGTGAGCAGCGCGGCCCTGTAGTCGGCGCCTGTCATGCCCTTCCGCTCGGGTCCCCAACCGGGCCGTAGGTCAAGAGAATCACAGTTCCGATGCTCGTCATCGCCCCCTCGTCCTCCTCCGGGTCGACGGCTCGCTCGATCAGGGCCGGCATCCGGTCGACCACGTCGCTCGCCAGCCGGCCGCGGATCCGTAAGGTCAGCGCCTGCTCCGCCTGGCGCAGCGCGGATGCGATGATCCGCCGCACGCGGTCCTTGGTGGGCGGCTCGATCCGCTCATCACGCAGGTGCGCCAGGGCTCAGCCAGGCGGCGTCGCAGCTCAGCGCGCCGGTCGCAGAGGATGGCGGCCTGGTCCAGGTCGGCCATCGCGCGGGCACGGGCCAGCTCGTCGATGTACCCAACACCTCATCGACCAGGCGCTCGGCGATGCTGTCGCGGCCGTCCAGCTCCTCATCATCGCTACCAGCGGGACCCTCCGGAGCCGGCCATCCGGCCTGACGCAGCTGCGCCGGCGCCGCCTCCAGCTCCGGCAGCGGCGCGGCCGCCGTGGCGATCTGTTGGATGCGCGAGGGCGAACGCCCGGCCTCGGCCGCCACCGCGCGCACCGGCAGGTCGCCAGCCGCCATCTGTGGCATTTCGCAGCTGAACAGGGGACACCCAACTTCGACGACCAACACTTCGTTCTCGCTTCCGGGCATCGTCCAGCGCATTGGGCGGCGCCCTTCGGCGGTAGGCGTCAGAATCCTTCCCGCTGTTTGTCGTAGGAGCAGGAGGTCAGGCCGTCGCGCCCGGTGACCGCCGGGACAAGAGAATCGACAATGACCGCCCTAGCGTTCGTACGGTGGCCGAGGCTCCGCGCTGGACGTCGATCGTCAGCCTGCGACCAGGTCCATACGGAGGAACTCGGTGATGCGGAGCAGCCTCGGTGGGCGTGCCACCTCATCAGGGAGTGCCTGGAACGCCTCGTCTTCCCCGACGAGGCGGGGGGCGGTGAGTTCCAGCTCCCTCCCGTCGGCCCGGAGCCGCGCGCCGTCGGCTGCCAGAACGTTCTGCACCCAGTCCGAGCGCGATCCATACACCAGAACGAACAGGTAGCCGCCGTCGACAGGATGCGCATCGAGCGGCGTGCGGTACGTCGCGCCGGAAATGCGACCGACGTGAATCAGCACCGGCCACGTCCCGCCCGCGATCGCGCGAGGGTTGAACACCCTCTTGTTCACGTGCCCCCACCACCTCGGCATCGGCATCGGCATCTCCTTCTCTCGCCCTGGCGGGGCGCGTCGTAGGCCAAACGTTCCCCGAGCCCTCAGCTGATGCCGGGAGGACTTACATCAGTAAGGCGGCTTACGTGCGTAAGACTGGCTTACACTTGTAAGGTAGTCAACCCGTCCATACCCCGGAGCCGTCGTGTCGCCACCACCACAACCGCTCAGCAGAGGTCTCGTGCTGGAAGCCGCGGTCCGGGTCGCGGATCGCGGCGGCGTGGAGGCGATCACGATGCGACGGGTGGCGCAGGAACTGGGTGTGGAGGCGATGTCGCTCTACCACCACGTGCCGAACAAGGACGCGATCCTCGACGGCGTGGTCGACATGGTGTTCGCGGCGATCAAGCTACCCAGCGCCGAGTGCGATGACTGGCGCGACGCGATCCGTGCGCGCGCTTCCTCTGCACGTGCGGTCCTGTCGCAGCACAGCTGGGCTCTCGGCCTCATGGACTCCCGCCGTAACCCGGGGCCGGCGACGCTACGCCACCACGACGCCGTCCTCGGTGTGCTCCGGGAGGCGGGGTTCACGCTGCCGATGTCCGCGCACGCTGTCTCGCTCATCGACAGCTACATCGGCGGGTTCGTCCTCCAGGAGGCGAACCTGCCGATGACGATGCCGGACGATGTCGAGGAAGTGGCCGGCGGCATCCTCGAGCACCTGCCGGCGGACGAGTTGCCGTACCTCACAGAGATGATCGTCGACCACGCCCTGCGGCCGGGCTACGACCACACGAGCGAGTTCAGCTACGGCCTGGACCTGATTCTGGATGCGCTCGAAGCTCGCCGGAGGCAGAGCCCCGATACTGCCACGTGAGACTCACCTTGCCCCTCCCCCGAAAGCGCCCGCGATCGCCACGTCGCGCACGGGGGCCAAGGACGCCAGGGCCTCGCCCCGCACTCAGGGTGCGGCGCAACGAGCCGACCGCGTCCAGGCTGCCCGGATAGATGACTGCCCAGGACAAGGCGTCCAGCTCACGGCGCCGCAGCGGCACGAGCAAGACATCATCGGGCGAGTACGGCTCCTGACCGGTCAACCGGTGCAGCAGCCCGTCAAGCCTGATCACGGTTGACCGTTAACATACGCCTGCCTGCCTGGGGAAACCGGCGTCAAGATCGGCTCGTGGCCGGTTTTACCCGTACCTCGGCTGGACCCGATCACCGGCCGGGCTCCAACACCACACGTCCGGCGGCAGCGACCATCAGGTCGGCGACCATGTCCACGGACAGCGCCCGCCCTGTGTAGAGCTGGTCGAAGAACTCAAAGCCGGTCACTGCCCACAGGAGATGGGCGGCGTCGGTGACGGTGACGTCGGCTCGTAGTGCGTTCTGCTCGGCGAGCCGATGAGCGTGCCAGACCATTCCAGCGGCGCGCGCCTCCCCCATGCGCTGCACGGCGCCGCCGACGGCTTCGGGGTCGAGCTGCGCCATTGAGTACAGCACCCGCAGCACCTCACGGTGCGCGGCGAAGATCGGCACCGAGGCGCGGATCGACTCGAGCAGGCTCTCGCGGGCGTCAGGGCTGCCGGCGGCATCGGCGACGCGGTCGAAGCCGCCGCGCTCGCGCAGGTCGTCGCCGAGCGCGTCGAACAATCCCGCGCGCGAGCCGAACACCAGGTAGACCGTCGAACGCGATACCTCGGCCATAGCCGCGACCCGCTCAATGCTGACCGGCTCGGTCGGCGCCTCGCGCAGCCGCTGGTACACGGCGTCGAGGATGCGGCGGCGAGTCTCTTCGGCGGCGTCGGCGCGCAGACGCTGCTGGTACTTACGGGTGGCCATGGAACGCGAGCCTACCTTTGGCTTGACACGAAGTCCAGTCAAAGACAGGCTGTGCAGCGAAAGATGCACTGTCCGATGAAATAGATCGAGGAGAACACCATGGACCTGCAGTTGCACGGAAAGCGGGCGCTGGTCACCGGCAGTTCCAGCGGCATAGGGCGAGCCATCGCGCTCGGCCTGGGTCGGGAAGGGGTCGCCGTCGTCGTACACGGCCGAGACGCCGAACGGGCCGCGGAGACAGCGGACGCCATTGTCACCGCCGGCGGCACGGCGTCGGTCGTGCTGGGCGACCTGACCGACGACACAGCCGCAGAGCAGATCGCCAACAGCGCCACGGCGGCCTTCGGCGGCATCGACATCCTGGTCAACAACGCCGCTTTGGCAGGAGGAGACGAGGGCTGGATCTCGGCGGCTCCCGCCGATTGGCTCACCCTCTACGACGCCAACGTCGCCTCCGCGGTGCGCCTGATCCGTGTGCTGGCACCCCCGATGCGAGCCGCCACATGGGGCCGCATCATCCAGATCAGCAGTGCCGCACACCCGAACCCGCTCCCCGGCAAGGCCGCCTACAGCGCGGCCAAAGCCGCGCTGTCCAACCTCACCGTGAGCTTGTCCAAGGAACTGGCCGGCACCGGGGTCACCGTGAACACCATCAGCCCCGGCCCCACCCTGACCGACGGATTTCGGGACTTCGCAGTGGCGTTCGCCAAGGCCCACGGGCTGGGCGACGACGCCGAGACCGCCACGCGCATCCTCATCGACGGCCCTCTTGCCAACCCGTCCGGCCGCCTGACCGAGCCCCAGGAGGTCGCCGCCCTGGTCGCCCTGGTCGCCAGCCCACTCGGCGCCTCGATCAACGGCGCCAACCTCCGCATCGACGGCGGCTTCACACCCACCGTCAACTGAGCACCCCACCGCCGCACCGCCGCGGGAGGTTCAGGCAGGCTTGACGATCTCGTCGAGGTTGTCGGCGTAGTATGGCGGGGCTGCTGATCGCCGCCGCCGCCGCGGGCATGTGCGCCGCGGGGTTGACCTCTCGCGCAAGAGCGCCCTTCCGCTGACCCAGGGGAGGTGCCGTCCAACGGGCTTGGCGCACGATCCGGTTCCGATGTTCCTCAGACCCGTGACGAGCTGGCGCCCTCTTACAGCGGCACGGAGCGCTGACGGGTCGGCAGAGGCCGGCCGTGGTTGTAGTCGATGACATAGCCCGGGGGATCGGGGGTCGACGCGCTCGCCCCACGCGGCCGGCGTCCGCATGTGGCTGCGCGGGCCCGGCCGTCTCTTCGGCGACGCAGGCCGTCGACCAGCCCGCACAGCAGCAAGCGCCTGGGGACCTGAGGATCCGCCCGCGGCGAGGGGGCGAGCATGGATGGTGTGATGGAGCGCAGGCGTGTCAGCCATGCCTGGCACGCATGCGCCCAGTCAATCCAGCTTGACGGCCTCTTTGAGGAAGACGACGCCGTCGATCATGTCGAGCTGGGCCGGGTCCAGCGGGAAATACTTGAAATCGTGAGAGACGCGCGGGGCGGGCTTCGTGATGGCCTCGGCCAGGCGGCGGGCGTCGATGAGAGATCGGTCCCACGGGAGCGTGGACAGGATGCCCTCGACGGTGTCCGGGGACGGGGTGTTGTCGCCGACCGTGCCAAGGGCTGAGGCCAGGAAGGCGTACCGGTCGCCCAGGTGCGTCGCGGTGATCGCTCCCGCGCTCCACCACTCCAGCTGCTGGTCGCCGAGCGGCATGAGGCTCTTGTTCCGCTGCAGGTGGAGGTTGTGGGCGAAGACCAGGGCCGGGCCGCGCTCGGCGACGGCACGGAGGTTGGCGGCCATCATCGCGTCCCGCAGGGCCGACAGCCGCGTCCACCGTGCCGGGGACGCGTCGGCCATCCAGTAGTGGTAGCGGAGCAGGCCGGTGGCGGTGCGCCCGTACAGTTCCGCCCGCTCCCTGTCCTCCGCGCTCAGCCGCGGCCCCTGCGTGTCGAGCAGCGTCACCAGGTCGTCGGCGATCAGTCGCAGCCGCTGGGCGTCAGCGGACTGGCCGATCGACTGGGACGGATCCATGGCCGCGGCCTCGTTCGCCCATCGGTCGTCCGGGCCCAGCAGCGTGTCGAGGGTTTCCCTGGTGCAGGGCAGCGGGCCGTCGAGGAGGGCGTAGAGGGCGGTGAGCGCCTGGCGCGGGCTCGCCGCCCAATATTCCAGAGGGCCGTCGAACCCGAAGAACCGGAGCTTTTCGTCATGCTCCTCGTTGTAGGCCCGCATCCAGCGCACGAGCTCGCGGTTGGCCGGGTACGCGCCGAAGCCGTGGCTGAAGCCGCGTTCCATGACGTCATCGAGCGCGTCCGCGCCCGTCGTGATGTAGTCGTCGACCACGAGGCCCATGAGACAGTCGCTCTCGATGGCGAACGACCGGTAGCCCTCGTGCTCGACCAGATGCCGGAAGATCTCGTTGCGCAGTTCGCCCAGTTCCCCCACGAAGTGCCTGGCCTCGCCCAGGCCGAGCAGCAGGGGCTTGGCGGGCAGCGTCCGGAGGAACGCCGAGACGCCCGCGCCGTCGAGCGGACGGGCTGTGTCCTTGATGTCCATGCCTTCAACGGTATCGTTGAACTTTCGATGTAAACTTTGCCGTGAAAATGCTCGCTTCCAACGCGATGGACCTTCAATCGGTGATGCATCGATGAGGCCAGCGGCCTTGGTCCGAATCAGGGCGAAGCCGCAGGGCTGGTGGTGACGTCTTGAGGAAGGCGTCCAATCCGGCATGGTGGGCACGGGCCAGGAGCTCGTGCCACTCTGGTTCGGCGGTCGTGGCCCTCGCGGGGCGCCTCCGATGCGTGCGACAGTTGTCCTCACCGTTGGCGATGATGGCCGGCTAGAGAGGAAGCAGCGGGCGAGGTGTTCGACGCGGGCGCGGGTCTGGGCCAGCCGGTAGGAGTCGGTGCCGGTTTCGATGATGGTGGCGTTGTAGGTGAGCCTGTCGCGGATCGCGGGGTCGGTGAACGTTTTGCTCCAGCCGCCGAATGACTCGTTGGACGCGATCGCGACGCTGGCGGTCTCTTCTCGGTCGGTCAGCACTTGAAACAGCAGGTCAGCGCCGCGTTTGTCGAGTTCCAGGTAGCCCAGTTCCCGACGCGGCCGTGCGGGCCGGCGATCGCCGATTCCATGCTCAGCGCGATGAGCAGGTGGCTCTTGCCGGTCCCCGAATCACCGATGGGGCAGAGCGCATGGCCGCGCCGGATCCAGTCGCACTTGGCCAGGGTGTGGACCGCGGCGGGTGGGACGTGCGGAGTTGAAGTCCGACAGTATCCGCATCGTCCCGTATCAGGTCGCCGGCCGCCGCATCGAAGGGGTCTGAGTCAGTGAGGTCCGCGGGCGCGCAGCGTCCGACCTTGCCGCCGAGGGGATCGAGGACAGCGTCGAAGACGGCGCCCAGTTCACGTGCTCGGCGTCCCGCTGGCGGCCCCCAGCGCGTGTGGGCATCGCTTCAGCCGTGCCGCTCCAGCGTGGCCGTGACATCGGGGACCAGGTCGATTACGCCACTCGGCTTCGGTGGACGTAGCCGGCGAGGACGGCCACGCCCAAAGCGGCCTGGGCCGCGAGGAATCCGCCGATCTCGTGCGGCTGGCTCACCAGCGCCACGGCCGCCGGGAGGGATCCCAGGACTGCGAGGTCAACGCCGATGAGTGCCCAGATGAGCGGGCCCGTCGGGATGGCGCCGCCCGGGGTGTCGATGACGGGCATCGAATGGTCCACGGGGCCGCGCCGAGCCATCCGCAGGGCCGCCGCGGCGATGGCCGGGGCTGCCAGGGGGCCGAACAGCCACCACGGCCCGGCGGGCAGCCGGCCCGCCAGCGACAGTCCGGTCAGCGCGGTCGCCGTCCAAACGCCGCTGAGCAGCGCCGGCAGCAGGGCGCGCGCGGCCAGCGCCTGACGGTGGCCGACGCCGGCGAGCCGTGCCAGGCTCGGGTTGTCGGCGTCGCGGCGGGCGCCGGAAGCGGCGCCCGCCGCCATCGCCAGCGCGCCCGCCAGCACGGAGGCTGCCACCGCCGCGGGCGCGCCACCCGCCCCGGCCAGCACGGCGGGCAGCGCGGCGGTGGCGAGCAGCGCGGCCAGACGTCCAGGACGTCGGGCGGCGCGCACCCAGTCCTGCCAGGCCAGCGCGACCGGCCCGGCCAGGCGCCCGGGCCGGCGTGCGATGCGCAGCCAGGCCGGTGAGGGGCTGCCTGCGCTGCGCGGCCAGGACAGTGACGGCCACGGCCTGGAGCGCAGGTTCCTGGCCCGCCAGTGGTTGTCCTCGGCGATCCAAGTGAGAGCTCCGGGGTCCAGAGTGACGGTGGCGGTCGCGACGTGCCCGGCGCGAGTCGAGGCCGCCAGGATCGTCCGTGACGGGATGCGGGCGAGCGCCGTCCACGCCCGCCTGATCAGCAAGGTGGACGCCAGCGCGGCGGCCGAGGCGGTGGCCGTCACGGCGGAAAGGGGCGCGGCGGCGACGGCGGCGAGCACGCCGCGCGCCTGGCCGCCGGCGGCGACCACGGCCACCACCAGCAGCGCGACCAGCCCCGCGGTCACCCAGGCGTGCCACGACTGAGACGCCTGGCCGAGCACCGCCAGCGCCATCCCGCCCGCGGACGCCGACACGCCGAGCACCAGCGCGGCCACCAGCCGCCAGACCAGCTGGTCGGGAGCGCCCAGCACCGCCAGCAAGCCGAGCCCGAGCCCCGCCCCTACCACGACGGAGACCAGCAGCAGGACACGTCCCGTACGCCCCAGGACGCCCGGCCGGTCGAGCGGCGACAGGACCAGCCAGGCGGCGTCGGCGGCCGTCACCACGACCGGGCCGGCGGCGCGGGCGGCGGCGACGAACCCGGCGTAGGCCAGCACCACCAACGCCACCCCTGGCCCGACCTGCGCGACCTCGACTCGCCCTGCCAGGCCCGCCAGCGCCGACGAGACGGGATTCCCGGCCACCGCCGCAGCCACCGCCAGCGCGAACAGGGCAACGTACCGGTCGAGCAGACTCGCGGGCGCACGCCCACGCGACCGCACGAACGCTCGCACCGACCGGACCGACCCGGATCCCTGAGGGGAAGAAGCACTCATGCGGCGACCCGCCCGTCCGTCGGCGACACCTGGCGTGCCCGGCCGGCCAGCCCCGGGTCATGGGTGGCCATGACCACGGTGCCGCCCCCGACCGTGTACTCGCTGAGCAGCGTTCCCAGGCGCTCGCGGAACCCGGCGTCCAAGCCGCGCTCCGGCTCGTCCAGCAGGAGCAAGCTGCTGGGCCTCAGGAGCGCGGCGGCGAGCGACAACCGCTGGCGCTGGCCCGTGGACAGGTTCAGCGGAGGAGCGTCGGCGCGCTCCCGCAGCGCGAACAGCTCCAGCGCCGCCTCGACGGTCATACGCGGCTCGCCGTGCACGGCCCGCATCAACTCCAGATGTTCGCCGGCGGTCAGCCCCGGATACCAGGCGGGCTCGTCGCCCAGCAGCGCGACGCGCCGCCAGAACGCGGCGTCGTCGGTAGGGGGAGCGCCGAACACGCTGACGGTGCCGCTGGTGGCGGGCTGCAGTCCCGCCAGGCAGCGGAGCAGCGTCGACTTGCCGGACCCGTTCGGCCCCACGAGGGCCACCAGCTCGGATGGGCCCACACTGAGCGTCAGCCCGCTCAGCACGGGATTGCCGCCGAGCTCGACCGAGAGGTCATGGACGGCGATGATCGGTTCACACATCGTTGGAGCCTAACGAGTAAGTCCCAAGAGGGCATCTGATCTTGTTTCGTAATCATCTGTCCGTGGTGATCGCCGTGTGAAGCTTCGGCGTGCGGATCGCAGTGACTAGCCGTGCACGCCGGCCGTACCGACCACAACCACCTGCTGGGGTGGTCCGCGGCAACGGCATCCCCAGCCGGCGGGCGGAGGTGATCGGCCGCGGCCCGCGCCCGTGCTAACGCGGCGTGACCAGGCCGCCTTCGTAGGCGGCGATGACGAGTTGGGCGCGGTCTCGGGCCTGCAGCTTGGCCAGCAGGCGGCCGATGTGCGTCTTCACGGTCCCGGGGCTCACCTGGAGCTGGTCGCTGAGCTCGGCGTTGGACAGCCCGTGGGCGATGAGGGTGAGCACCTCGCGCTCTCGGTCCGTCAGCGTGTCGAGCCCCTGGAAGACCTGCTGGAAGACCTGCTGGACCGGCCGCCGTACGAACTCCGCGATCAGCCGCGTCGTGACGCGCGGCGCGAGCAGCGTCTCGCCCGAGGCGACCACCCGGATCGCCTTCAGGAGATCGTCGGGGGGTGCGTCCTTGAGCAGGAACCCGCTGGCGCCCGCCCGCAGCGCCGAATAGACGTACTCGTCGAGGTCGAACGTGGTCAAGATGAGGACCCGGGCATCCCCGGCGATCTGCTTGGTCGCGGTGATGCCGTCCATTTCCGGCATCCTGACGTCCATGAGCACCACATCGGGTGACTCCGTCCGCGTGAGTGTCACCGCCTGCTGCCCGTCGGCCGCTTCGCCGACCACGAAGAGGTCGTCCTCCGAGTCGATCAGCAGCCGGAAGCTGCCACGCAGCAGTGCCTGATCGTCGGCGATCAGCACTCGAATCAAGAGCTCTCCCTGGCGCGTCCATCCGGGGCAGGATCCGGTCTGCCGGCTCCCTCCGCGATCCTGGCCTGACGTACATCATGATGGATCGACGCCTGAGGCCCACACGCCGATCCGCTACCGGGGGATGGGTGGCCGGCGTGGGCCAGGTCGGTCAAGGGATCTCCCATGATGCGTGCACGGCGAACCCTCCCCCTGGCAGGGGCCCGGCATCGAAGGAGCCACCGTACATCATGGCCCGTTCGCGTATTCCCGTCAGACCGTGGCCGCCCGTCTGGCGCGGCAGCACGCGCTGCCCCGGCCCGTCGTCGATCACGGAGATTTTCAGTATCCCGTCGGCGACTGACACGCTGGCCCGGCAGTGGGCGGGCGCGGCGTGCCTGACGACGTTGGTGACCGCTTCCTGGACGATGCGGTAGACCGGCAACCCCATGCTGTCGGGCACGGTTCCGCTCACCGAGAGGTCGACCTGCACGCCGGCCTCCGCCGCCCGGTCGGCCAGGGACGGCAGGTCGGCGAGGCCGGGCAGCGGTGCGTTCTCGGGTGCGCCGTCGGGTGAACGCAGTGCGCCGAGGAACTGGCGCATCTCCACGAGTGAGCTGCGCCCGATCTCCTCGATGGCCTGCAGCGCCTTGCGTCCTTCCGCCGGGTGCTTGTCCAGGACCTTGGCCGCCACGCCGGCCTTGACGGTGATCATGCTCATGGAATGGGCGAGGACGTCGTGCAGTTCGCGGACGATGCGCAGGCGCTCGTCGACCGCCGCCTTCTCGGCCTGCCTCCTGACCTCTCGGGCGGCGAACTCTCGGCGGGTGCGCGCCGTCGTGCCGAGGCTCCAGCTCGCTCCCATGACCAGCCACGCCGTCCCGACGATGAAGAAAGGGTCCGGCCAGCCGTTCGCGTGCCGTGGTACGCCGATCAGCGACATCAGCAGCGCGGACCCGGTCACGAGCAGGCCCAGAACGAACGCGATCGCCGATCGCCGCACCGGCTGGGTGGCCGACACCAGGTAAAGGGTCAGGGCCACCGTCGCGGCCAGCATGATCTGGTTCACCTGCAGCACGAGCACGAGGGGGCTGGCCAGGAGCGCGCCGCAGTAGGCGGGCCCCGGCCAGATCCGCCGCACTGCCATGGGCAGCGAGCAGACCAGCGCCGACACGGTGTTCACATTGAGGCCCGGCCGGTCCGTCGTGGACGCCAGCGCGAGCAGCATCGCGACGGCGATGTCGGCGAGGATCAGCAGCCTGTGTGGAAGCCGCCGGGCGAGCCGGTTCACATCCTGAGGGTATCGAGGAACGATCAGGAGGGAATCGGAGCACGAGCCGTCAGACCAGGGTCGTACTCTGCTCTCGTATGCCTGCACCGTATGACCCTGGTCTGATCGGTAAGACCGGATCTGGCTCCGATGCGCCAACCCACCACAGGGCAGGATCGTTGCCCGCATGAATCCACGCACACTCATCGCCGGGTGCCTGGCCGCGAGCCTCGCCGTGTCACTCAGCGGCATCGCGCTGGCTTCGGCACAGGCGTATCGCCTCACTTGGAGGAGCTGCGGTGACGGCCTGCAATGCGCAGAGCTGGTCGTCCCCGTCGACTGGGCCGACCCTGGCGGGCCGAGGACCTCGGTGCACGTGGCCAAGCTGCCCGCGATGGGCAAGAGCATGGGGCCGCTGATCGTCAACTTCGGCGGCCCTGCCACCAGCACGGCGATGCTCAGGCCGTTGAGCGGCACCGACGCCCCGCCCGAACTGCCGGCCCTGCTGGCGGAGTTGCGGAGCCGGTTCGACGTCATCGCTTTCGACCCGCGCGGGCTGGCCGAGCCGAAGAGCGGCAAGGCGGTCAGTTGCGACGAGCCCGCGGCCTCCACGTCCGGGCTGATCATCGCGCGCACGAAACAGGACTGGGACGCGCACGCCGCCAAGAACGCGGCCCACCAGGCGAGCTGCCGCAAGACGGTCAAGTCGGCGTGGCGGGGGCTGACGTCGTGGAACGTGGCCCACGACATCGACGCGCTGCGCGCCGCGCTCGGCCAGGACAAGCTTCTCTACGCGGGCAACTCCTACGGCACCGTCTACGCCCAGGCCTATCTGGAGCTGTTCCCGCAGCGGGTGGGCCGGATGTACTTCGACGGCACCGCCGATCACACTCAGCAGGATCTCGAGCCCTGGTTGCGCAACTATGCGCTCACCCAGGAGCGGCACCTGACCCGCTTCCGCGATTGGTGCGCCCGCCGTACGGACTGCGCCCTGCACGGCAGGGACGCCGGCAAGGCATGGGACGAACTGGTTGCCAGGGTGCGCCGCGCGCCGCTGTCGACATCGGCCGGCAGGACGGTGCACGAGGGAGAACTGAACGCGGGCGCGAGCCAAGGCATGAACCCGGCGGAATGGCCGCTGCTCGCCACCGCCATCCGCAAGGCCCTCGACGGTGACGCCGCCAACTTCCTGACTGAGTTGGCGCCGGACCAGGGCAGCGCGTCCGTAAGCGGAGACTCCCTGTGTAACGACTTCATGCCGAAGCTGCCGACATATGAGGAGTTCCAGGCCATCGAGGCCAGGCTGCGTGAGATCGCGCCAAGGTTCGGCTGGATCGAGGGGCGCTTCGAGCTCGGACGCTGCTGGGGGCGCAGCGGGGGTGCGTCCTGGGCACCGCACCCGTTGCGGGTGAAGGACGTCCCGCCGATCCTCTTCGCGATCGGGGAGCTCGACAACAACACCAACTATCGCGGGCAGCAGCACGTGGCCGAGCAGATTCCGTCCGCGCGCGTCCTGTGGCACGGCGACGGCCACGCGGCCTGGGGAGGCAACACCTGCCTGCGGCGACATGTCCTGGCCTACCTGACCACGGGCACGGTGCCCGAGCAGGGTACACGCTGCCCAGCCGAGCTGATTCAACGGGTGGGATGATGATCGAGGTCGTAGATCTGACGAAGGTGTACGGTTCCACGCGGGCGGTCTCTGGGCTCACATTCGACGTCAAACCTGGGCAGGTGACGGGCTTTCTCGGGCACAACGGGTCCGGCAAGTCCACCACCATGCGGATGATCCTCGGCCTGCACGCGCCCACCTCGGGCAAGGCGTTGATCAACGGCGTCCGCAAGCAGGACCTGCGGGACCCCATGCGTGAGGTCGGTGCCATGCTCGACGCCGCCGAGGTGCAGGGCGGGCGCAGCGCGTTCGACCACCTTCAGGCGCTGGCGTACGCCGGAGGGATCTCGAGACGCAGAGTCGTACAGGCTCTGGAGGAGGTCGGCCTGGCCGGCGCGGCACGCAAGCGGATCGCCGAGTTCTCCCAGGGCATGCGCCAGCGCCTCGGCATCGCGGCGGCGCTGCTGTCCGACCCGGGAGTGATCATTCTTGACGAGCCGGTCAACGGCCTCGACCCCGAAGGCATCCGCTGGCTCAGGAAGCTACTGAGATCCCTCGCGGCCGAAGGGCGGACCGTCCTCCTGTCGAGCCATCTGATGACCGAGATGTCGCTCACCGCCGACCGGCTCATCATCATCGGCCGCGGAAAGCTGATCGAGGACACCCCGATGGCGGATCTGCTGGCCCGATTCCAAGGCGACGTACTGGTCCGATCACCTCACGCGGCCCGCCTGGCCAGGGTGCTCGAAGCCGCGGGGGCAACCGTACGCCGCGCACCGCGAACGGCCGAGCCCGCCACGAGCAGGGCGGCGATGCTGTCGCCTCATCCCCCTCCGGCCGAAGAGGAACTGCTGGTGACCGGCTTGTCCGTGGCCGCCATCGGCGATGCCGCCCTGGCGAGCGGATGCGCCGTCCACGAGCTGGCGCCGTCCCGGGCATCGCTGGAAGAGGTCTTCATGGAGATAACCCAATGATCAACGTCGTCGCGTCGGAATGGCTCAAGCTACGCTCGCTCCGCTCCACCTCCTACGTCTTGGCCTCCACGCTCTCGGCCCTGGCGCTCACCGGCTTCGCCGCCTTCTCAATCTCACGCTACTTCGACACCAACGGTCCCGGTGAGCCCGTCGGCACGGGGCTCAGCTTCAGCGCCGACATTACCCCCGTGCTGTTCGGCATGCTCGGCGTGCTCGCCATCTCCGGCGAGTACAGCACGGGCATGATCAGGCTGACGCTGACCACGATCCGCCGCCGGTGGCACCTCCTCCTGGCCAAGGCCGTCGTGGTGGCCGCCGTAGCCGCCATCGCGGGCCAGGCGGTGGCGTTCGGCACGTACTTCACCGCCCAGGCGGTGGTGGGCGGGCGCCCCATCGGCGCCTCGCTCTCGGAACGGGCCGCCCTGACGGAGGTGCTGGCGACGGGCGCCGGCTCTGCGGTTGCCGCGATCGCGGGGCTGGGCCTGGCCACGATCCTGCGCTCGACACCCGGGGCGCTCATCGCGCTGGTCGCTCTCCTGCTGGCTCCGACCCTGATCGAACGCTTCCTCCCCGCCCCGTGGAACGACTGGGCAGGCTCCCTGACGATCCCGGCGCTGACGAGGCAGTTGGCCGGCGTCCCCGACTCCGGCGCCTTCGGCCCCTCCTTGACCACCATCATCCTGACGGGTTATGTCATGATTTCGCTCCTGGCGGCGGCCCAAGCGATCACCCGTCGCGACGCCTGACTGCCACGGACCTCGGGCCGCCGTCATCCTCGAGCTGTCGATCATCCATTCCATCATGTACGGCCCGCTCGCCGCCCTGTTCGCCGATATGTTGGCGACGGCCCGCGCTACAGCGGCCGCCTTCCTGGGCTACCAGATCGGCGGCATGCTCGGCGGCGGCTCCGCGCCGGTGATCCTGACCTTGCTCCAGGCGGCGGCCGGGAGCGCGGTCGCGGGCGTCCCGCCGTGCATGATCGGAGCGGATCTCATCACCATCGTGGCGATCTTCTTCGCCACTCCGCACCGCCGCCCAGCCGTCTCCCGCCGAGAACAGCGCCTGGTCAACTTTGACCTGGCCCACCATGTAGTCGACCGCAGGGTTGGCAACATCCTCCCGGCGTGGAACCGAGCCTCCTGCCAGTCGTGCGACGACTGTGCCGGTGAACCTGCGACTGTTGTCGGAGGACAAATGGATTGCGGGCTGTGAACGGTGCACCGCGAACCTGTGCCAGACGTGCCAAAGCGCCGGCTTCATCCCGGACATCCGCCACAGCACCGACGACTATGTGGTCACCCAGGCGCTGATCGCCCGCGGCCTAGGAATCGGACTGCTCCCCCAGCTCGCCCTCGACGCCTTTCAGGATCCCGGCGTCACAGTTCGCGTGGCCGCACAGCTCCTCCCCCGGACCCTGTACCTGATCCATCATCGCGAAGCCGATCAGATCCCCGCGGTCCGCAGCGCCATACGTGCCATCCACGACACCACCGCGCGACTCGGAGGCCGCCAGTCGGCGGTGCGGTGCGGCTCCCGTAGCTGAGGAGCGTAGGAGCGTACTGGTCGTATGGCTGTAAAGCCACAGATGACGCGTGCTCTGCACCACTGACCTGGGCTCTCACGATGCGCTCACGATCTGCTCACGGTGCCTGTCCCAGTCTGAGGCCACGTTCCGCGAAGGCCGCGGGGCGTTCGGACACCAAGAAGAAGGACACATGCACTCTCACAAGCTGATCGCCGCGCTATCCCTGGCTGTGGGCCTGGTCGCACCGGTGGCACTGGCCGCGAGCCCTGCCGCCGCAGCGGCCGGGTCGTGCCGCGTGGAGCTCTACGACATCGACGCCCTCAACGTGGGAGAACGGGACGGGCATGACGAGCTCCGCTTCCTGGTCGGCGGGAACCTCTTCCCCAACAACGGTTGGTTCACCATGGACACCGGCGACGACGGAGACCCCGCCGACTTCGGGCACCCGAGCACAGTCGTCACGAGCAACGGGACCGCGTCCTTCAACCTGCGCGAGGTCACCCCGCCGTGGGTCAACTCGGGTGCCAGCCTCGGCTCCGTGATCGCTCACGGCTCCACGTGCGCCCCGCTCGCCGTCGGCGCGGTCGACTACGAGGAGGACTTCATCGACGGGACGCACGGGACCTTCTACTCGTACAAGGTCAAGCTCAAACTGACTGGGCTGTAGCCGACCCGACCGAAGGCCCCGCCGAATTGGCGGGGCCTTCGACGACTCCGCCACCGGCCCCAGTGCCACCAACGCGACCCTGCCCGGCACCCGTCGACCACCCCGCCGGGCACCGCGTCGACCGTCACGTCGACCGGCCTGCCGAGCGCGCTCGCCGGCGAGTCGGAGCGTCTTACGCATGAAGCCACCCGATTTCCGGCGACTTACACGTATATTTACCTCTTCATAACTCCTGCGGAAGATTACGATCGGGGCGCTGCACGGGGGTCGTGCCGACAGGGGTCGCCGGATGGACGAGTTGCGCGTGCGCGTGCTGGGGATGTCCTCGATAACCAAAGGGCATGATCGCGTCGTGCCGGTCAGGTCGGCCAAAGCGCGGGCGGTGCTGTTCTACCTGATGGTCGAGGGCATGCCGTACACCAGGTCGGCCCTGGCCGGCCTGCTGTGGGGTGACCGCGCTGAAGCGAACGCGCGCGGCAGCCTGAGGCTTGCCCTGATGGAGCTGCGCCGGGCCGTGGGCGATCACCTGACGATCACCCCGGCGCAGGTCGCCTTCGATCGCGGTCGGCCGTACTGCCTCGACTGGGACGGCCTGATCGGGGGCGGCTCGGTGCCGGGAGACTACCGAGGCGGCTTCCTCGACGACCTGGCGATCCCGGATGTGCCCCGGTTCGACGATTGGATGGCCCAGCGCCGCCTGCAGGCCGGGCAGGCGGCGGCGCGGGTGCTGCGCGAGCGGGCGCGCACTGCGCGCGACCGGGGCGACGGTGAGGACGCGGTACAGCTGGCGCGCCGCCTGCTGGAGATCGACCCGCTGGACGAGGGCGCCCATCGGCTGGTCATCGAGGCCCTGTCCGCGATGGGCGACCGCGCGGGCGCGCTCGCCCACTACGAGACGTGCCGCCGAGTGCTGGACCAGGAGCTCGGCGTGCCACCGGATCAGAGCACCCAGGCGCTGCGACGGCGGATCGCGCCCGCCGGGCCGGGAGCGCGCGTGCCGATGGCGAAGCAGGGAGCGCTCCCGCGGCGTCGCCTGCCCCGCCCGCTGACCGGGTTGATCGGCCGTGCCGCCGAGATCGAGCGGGCGGCGGCGCGATTGCGCGATCACCGGGTCCGGCTGCTGACGCTGACCGGTCCGGGGGGTGTCGGCAAAACCAGGCTGGCCATCGCCATCGGCGAGCGCTTCGACACCGATGTACTGTTCGTCTCGTTCGCCGGAGTGCGCCAAGCCAACAACCGCGCCACCGCGACGGAGGCGCCCGCCGCTGAGGCGGATGCTGTCGTGATAACGCTGGCCGAGGCGATCGGTGTCGACCTCACGCCGCCGAGGCCCGCGCGCGACCTGCTGCTCGCCGCCGTACGCGAACGGCGCATGCTCCTCATCCTGGACAACCTGGAGCATCTGCCCACCATGTCAATGCTCGCCGAGGCGATCCTGTCGGCGGCGCCCGGCGTACGGATCGTGGCCACCTCGCGGCGCAGGCTGGGCATCTGCGCGGAGCACGTCCACGAGGTGCCGGCTCTGCCAGGCACCTCGGCGCGAGCACTGTTCGTGGAACGGTCCAGGAGGCTCGATCCGGGCTTCGACCCCGAACCGCGCGCACTGGCCCGCATCTGCTCGGCCGTCGGCGGGCTGCCCCTGGCGGTCGAGCTGGCCGCGTCCCTGACGCGCGCGCTGGCGTGCGAGGAGATCGCGGATCGGCTGGCGCCATCCGGTGATCCCGGCGGGCGGTCATCGCCCGCGGACCTGCTGGAACATCCGGCGCCCACGGCGGGCAGGCACGCGAGCATGAAGCAGGTGTTCGACGCCTCCTGGCGGCTTCTCACCGTGCCGGAGCAGCAGGTCCTGGCCGGCGTCTCGGTGTTCGCCGGCGGGTTCACGCTCGCCGCCGCGCTGGAGGTCGCGGCCACCACCACCGTGGTCATCGCCAGGCTCGCGGACCACTCCCTGGTGCGCCGCGACCGCGACGGCCGCCACCGGGTGCACGAACTCGTACGGCAGTGCGCAGTCGCCCGGCTCGCCGACGACGCCCCGTGGGCTCGGCATGCCGCCTGGTACGCGCGATTCCTCGGCGAACGGGCGGCCCGGCTACGCGACCACGCTGATCGGGCCGTGCTCGACGAGATCGACCCGGAGATGGACAACATCCGTCTGGCCTGGTGTCACATCGGCCCCGATCGGGCGGCGTTCGCGGAGAACTACTGGACGCTGTGCCTGCGCAGGCACTTTTACGCCGAGGCGCTGTCGATCGCCTCCAACATGATCGCGAGCGGGCCGGTGGCGGGTACGGAGGAAGGGCGGGTGGAGTCGGCGCGGTGGCACCGGCTGGCGGGGATCGCTCACTTCCAGTTCGAGCGGGGCGGCGACAGCCTGGTGGCGTTGACCGATGCGCTGGCAGTGGCCGATCGCCCGCTGCCCGCGACCCGGCTCGGCAGGCTCGAGGCGGTGGCCGAAACGGTGATCCGCCAGGTGGCCCATCGCATGACGCCCCTTACCGGAGCGGCCAGGAGAGCGCCCGAGCGCGCGCTGGCCGCCGAGGCCGCGCGGACGCTGTCGATTCTCACCGAACTCGCCTACCACCGGCAGGACCAGAGCACCATGCTGCTCGCCGTACTACGTCACCTGGACGCGGCGGATCGGGCGGGCGGGGTCGCCGAACGCGCGGAAGCCTACGCGAACTTCGCGGTCGTCGCCGCCCTCGCCGGGTTCGAGAGGGTGTCACGCCACTACGGCCGCCTCGCCGACGAGGCTGTCGCGGCGGTGCCCGACCCCGTCGCGGTCTCCCGCGCCCGCCTGGCCCGGGGGCTGCGGCTCGTCGCAGAGGGCCGGTTCGGCGCGGCGCAGCGGACCCTGACGCTGGCCTGCGGCCATCCCGCCGATCCCCGCCTCGCCGAGCACTGCCAGGGACTACTCGCCGAGCTGGAGGTCCATCGCGGTCGCTACGCGGACGCCGTACCGATGCTGGCGGCGGTGGCCGAGATCTCGGTGGCGCGGATGGGCGATGAGCTGTCCGGCTACTGGTGCCTGACCGGCCAGGTCGAGGCGATGTTACGGCTGGCCGATCGGGAGCCGGCCGAGGTGGCCACGGTGCTGAAGGCCGCGCAGGAGGCGACCCTCGCACTGCCCACGCTCGACGAGGACCACTTCGTGCGGGCCGGCGGGAAGATGCAGGCGATCCAGCGGCTGCGGCTCGGCACGATACAGGCCCGGCTCTGCCTGCTCGGTGGTGACGTGACCACCGGACGGCTGGCCGTACACGACGCGTTGCGGGCCGCGGACCGGCCGGACATGCCGCTGCGGGGAACCCTTGAGGCGTGGGCGGGGCTGGCGGAGGTGCTGTGGGCGCTGCGGATGGCTGATGCGACGATTCCGAGACTGCTGCGCCACATGGGCGAGGTGGCCAGGCGAACCCCGTCGGCCTCCGCCCGAATGGGCTGGGCGGCAGCGCTGCTGCTCGACCTCACCGGTCGGCGTCAAGCGGCGAGACGAACCGCCACCCGGGCGCTGGCAACCGCTCGCCGGCTCGGGATCACCTTCGACGAGGCCAGATCGCGCGAAGCGCTGGGCGATACCGAGCAGGCCGCCCGGCTGCACGCCGACCTGGGCACCGTGCCCCTCATCCGGCCGCGATGAGGCCAGGGCATACGCATCTACGGAGACGGCCAGCAGCCCACCCCGAGGTCAAGGTCCGTTGGGTCTCCTGCGTCTCGCCAGTCTGCAGTTCGGCTGCAACTTCCCCCCGAAGCAGGCCTCTTTTGCCCCTCACAACCATGGGTCATGAGATGTCGCCAATTCGCATCCGATGCGATAAGCGGCGGTCCCGAGACGGCGCGCTACCGCGCCGCCCCGGGAACCCTGCCCAGCTCAGGCCCCGGCCACTTCGAGAAGGTCCTCGGAACCGGAACGCTCGGAGAGACGGCTTCGAGACGGATCTGATCTGTGCGAACGCTCTACTTTGCGGCTCATCGCACCGACCCGAAGAAAGACACGTCCCCGGCCATGTCGCTTCGCGTGTACCTGGTGACACGCTCCTGGCCCTCCGCTCGGGTCCGTGTGATAAGCCCCAAAGTGGGGGTGTTGTCGCAGGTCACAGCGGCGACCAAGGCCCTCGCCTGAGCGGAGGGCCTATATCGCCGGTTGGATGACTGAAAGTGCCGACTCCTTGTCACTACATCCAGTGATGTAGCACGGAGTCGGCCAGGCAACGGATGTGGGCGCCGGGCCGGTCGAGGAGAGTGTTGGCGAGAGGGCTGCGCCCTCCGGAGACCAGGCCGAAGAGCGAAGGCGGGAAGGACATGACTGAGGGGGAAAGGGAAGATCGGAGAGCGTCGGGTACGGTGCTGCGACGCTGGCGGGAGCGGGCCTTGCTCACCCAGGAAGAGCTGGCCGAGCGTTCCGGGCTCAGCGTCCGGACCATTCGGCGCATGGAGGGCGGCAGCCCGCCACACGCTCGCAGCACGTCGTTACGGCTGGTGGGCGAAGCGCTGGAACTGGACGAGGAGGAACGCGCGATACTCGCGGCGGCGGCCCGTGGTGTGGCGCCGCCCGCAGCCGAGGCAGCACCATTCCGGTGAACGCGAGGCCTCCGGCCACCGTGACCGCAGCCGCGAGCTTCGACAGTTTCCGCCAGGTGCGCATGTTGGTTCCTCTCTGGAGTCGGGGTTGCCTCTGCCAACCGTCGCGCAGTCCGCAGTGCCGATCGAGGACAGCCAGAGGACATTGACCGGCCAGAGCAGCGGTCAGCTCCAGCAGGCGGTGGGCGGCCTGGCGGCACGGCTTGCAAAGCCGCACCACGCCGCTCGGGTCACCCGTCGCACAGCGAGATTCCGGTCGTAAGACCCTCGCCAGAGTCGACGAGGAATGACTCGCCGATTCCAGGCGATTCTGACGATATCGTCATTTATGTAATGATTCGCCAAAACGACAGTGAGTATTCCGTCACTCCTGACGGATCGCACTACAGTGGACGGTGACAAGCGACAGGAGTGAGAACAGATGGCCGACGCCGCACCTAGCCGCCTGGATCGGCGCAAGGCGCGCACCCGCGCCGCGCTCGTCCACGCGGCCCAGA